>JBKBRL010000253.1:1534-1777 GCA_046292115.1 Caldimicrobium sp. | reverse complement strand
AGCACTTTTGCAAGAATTTGGAGGAAGACCAACACCTCTCTACTTTGCCCGGAGACTATCTGATTATTTAGGTGGGCATCTCAAAGTCTATCTCAAGAGAGAGGATCTACTGCATACAGGTGCCCATAAGCTAAATAATACTCTTGGTCAAGTTTTAATAGCACAAAAGATGGGAAAAAAGCGGATTATTGCTGAAACTGGAGCAGGTCAACACGGAGTGGCTACAGCTACAGCCTGTGCTCT
>JBKBRL010000253.1:0-1524 GCA_046292115.1 Caldimicrobium sp. | reverse complement strand
GAGCAAAGGATGTGGAAAGGCAAGCTATAAATGTATTCAGGATGAGACTTTTAGGAGCTGAGGTTGTGCCAGTTCATTCAGGTACACAGACTTTAAAGGATGCCATTAACGAGGCATTAAGAGATTGGGTCACCAATGTAAGAGACACCTTCTATGTCATTGGCTCAGTGGTTGGACCACACCCTTACCCGCGTATAGTTAGGGATTTTCAAAGTATCATAGGGAAAGAGACAAAAAGACAAATTTTGAAAAAAGAAGGACGCCTGCCCGATTACATTATTGCCTGCGTGGGCGGTGGATCCAATGCTATGGGAATATTTTATCCTTTTATAAGGAATAATGAGGTAAAACTTATCGGGGTTGAAGCTGCAGGGAAAGGCTTACAATCTGATGCCCATTCTGCAACTCTTACCACAGGAAGCCCCGGTGTACTTCATGGAATGTTAACTTATCTTTTACAAGATAAAGTGGGGCAAATAAAAGGTGCTCATTCTGTAGCCCCAGGATTAGATTATCCAGGTGTGGGCCCAGAACATTCCTTTCTTAAGGATTCTAATAGGGTTCTATATACCGTGGTATCTGATGATGAAGCCTTAGAGGCCTTTCAAATTTTATCTGAAACAGAGGGTATTATCCCAGCCCTTGAATCAGCTCATGCAGTAGCCTATCTCATAAAGACTGCCAAAACTCTTCCCGCAGGAAGTATCGTTGTGGTTAATCTTTCTGGGCGCGGAGATAAAGATGTAGCTCAAGTAAAAGAATATTTAGAAAATAAATAGCTCCTATGATAGGGACCAAACTTATAGCTCAGAACTTTGAGACTTTCAAGAAGAAAGAAAAAATAGCCCTAATTCCTTATATCACTGCCTTTGATCCTAATAAAAAGGCAACTTTAGAGTTTTTAAAATACATCGCCGAAGCAGAACCTCTATGTATTGAACTGGGATTTCCTTTTTCAGACCCTGTGGCAGATGGCCCAACTATTCAAAAAGCGATGGTAAGAGCGCTACAAAATTCACCTACCTTTGAAGAATATTTAGATGTAGTATCACACTTTAAAAACAAATATCCCCATATTCCTGTGCTCTCAATGACCTATTATAACATTATATTTAGGTACGGTTTGGAGAAGGCCATAAAGGATGCTCTTTCAGCTAAATTAGATGGTTTTATAATCCCAGACCTTCCCCTTGAGGAGGCAGAGCCTTGGCTTAAATTAATTAGAAAAACTCCTTTAGCTCATATTTTTCTTGCTGCTCCCACTTCTGATGAAAGAAGGATTAAAAAACTGGCAAAATCAACTCGTGGATTTCTTTATTATGTGTCCTTAACAGGGGTTACTGGCGCCCGAGAAGAGTTGCCACCCGATCTTAAAGAGCGTTTGCTAAATATTAAAAAGTGGATTAATGTGCCTTTAGCTGTGGGGTTTGGTATCTCAAAGCCAGAGCATGTTTTTAAATTGCAACCTTATGTGGACGCAATAGTAGTGGGTAGTGCCCTTGTGAGAATAATTGAAGAAAATAA
>JBKBRL010000023.1:0-8197 GCA_046292115.1 Caldimicrobium sp. | reverse complement strand
CTGGCTCCCCAGAAACTTTTATTTCTCCCCTCTCAGTAATTGTTATTCTTAAAGGCTCCCTCTCCTTCTGCGCTAAGCCACTTTCCTTTGTTTTAGGTAGATCTACCTCTAAGCCTGTTGTCATAAGTGGCGCTGTAATCATAAAAATTATAAGAATAACAAGGACTATATCCACAAGAGGTATAACATTTATCTCTTCTCGGAGATTCTTGCCAGTTTTCATTGTGGTCTAAATAAAATATTCCTCTCTTAAAACTTCATCCCGAATTACTTTTAAAGCCTTCTCTAAAAGGGCTTCATCTGGCAAAAACGCATCCATTTGGGTTAGAGAATAAAGGTTTACCTTTTTTAAAGTTTTTTTCAAAGATTCCAAATCGTAGGCTAATAAATAAATCGTCTCTAAAAGGTCCCCTGTCAAAGGCGTGTCAGCATATTTTTGTCTTTTTAATACTACTTCACCCCAAAGGTCATTAAAATAATGATAGGGGATAAGGCCCTGATCCTCTATATAGGCTCTTACTGTCATAGGATAATTTTCATAATGGCCCTTACAATGGGTTTCTCTAATAATCTTATAGAGTTCCAATCTCTCTCCATTTTCTTTTTCAGAAAAATAGCGTGCTAAAGGATAAATTCTACAAGCTGAGGGACGATCAGGGTATACCTGACATCCCTCCTCTTTATGTAAAAAGGGACAACTATAATCATAGGGATTCATATTTACAGAAATAATAGGCAATTGAGTGACTTCTCCGATATATAACTCTCCGTATTTTTCGATAAAAGCTTCAGTAGTTAGCCCTAAAGCTTTTTTTAGGCGCATAAGGTCATAAGGGGACAGTACAAGCCTCACATCATAACAACATTTTGTAAAACAGACTATTCCTTTATAACATCTAAAACTAAAAGTGTCTTCTAAAGTGAGGTCTTTTGCGTCAAAAACAATGTTATAATGAGGTATATGCATTACTCTGCTACTTCTCCTTCAGAAGAGAATTTTGGTTTTCTTACATCTTCCAGCTTAAATCTATCCTTAAGTTTTTCAAGCACCTTAGGTAAAGTTGTATATTCCATTTCCTCAGGTGGAAGCCTATGAGGTTCAAAGATGCCTTGTCTTCTAAGGTAATTTGCCATAATGCTTGCTTCTTTTCTTGCTTGATCAAAAGCTGGGTCGTCAAAGAGGTCAACAGGTCCAATTAATTGCCCTTCACAGATTTGATAACCTGCAGCGATAACTCTTGGTGGACCATCAAAACGAGTAGGTTTTGCCATGGAAAAAGAAACCGGCATAAGGGGTCCTGTATGGGACCCTCTCATCCATCCCTCTACAAACCAAGGTCTTGAGAAGGGCTCAAGCACTTCACCTACTGCAGGAAAACCACTTTGACATCTCACTATTAAAACAGGGTCATCTTTTCCCACATATCTTCCTGCGGTGAGCGAGAGCTTTTGCGTCGAGGCTGAAGCAGCAATTTCTTTATCCTTTTTCCTATAAACAGCTCTTACACAATACCTACTTGTTGCCCCAATAAAAACTAAAAGGTCATAGAGTTCTTCTGGAGTGTTTAGCTTTATACTCATACCACTGTAAACATCTAACACTTCAAAAATAAACCCCTCATGCATAGAAGGATCTATCACTAATCCCGCAGTATTCATAGGGTCTGCAAACATTTCATAGAGAGGAAGGTTCCAAGCACTGGGAGAAGTTTTATCGGCGAAGAAAACTATAACAGGCTCGCTTTTCCTTTCCTCGAATTCCATTTCAGCAACTCCAGGTCCCATCCCCTTTACATTTCCAGAGAAAGCATCTGTCAGTAAGTCCTGGCCAGCGCCATACATTTTTAATTTTTTTGCCACCTCTGTGCCCTCTTTAAAGGCATTCCACGCAACTTCGTGTATTTCACTTGCATCAAGGCCCTTTGTATGGGTCATTACTAAGGCTATATCGTCACCGCAATTTAAAAAAGAAACATCTAAGATAATCCCCCTGTCTTTAGCCTCGAGAGCTACTTCTTTTACTCTGTTTAAAACCTCTGGATGAACTGAGGAATGCCCAACATAACCACCAATGTCTGCCTTAATCACTGACAATGTTATTTTCATACCTACCTCCTTTATTAAGATTTAACTTTTCCGATTATATTATAAAAGGTATAATTTTATTATAGCATAAAGGAGTTTAAAGTAAACTTAAAAAGTGTGCTATGGAAGAGGAAAAAATAGCAGTTGCTTTAAAATATGAGCCAGAAAAAGGTGCACCTGAGGTCATTGCAAAGGGTATAGGATATTTGGCTCATCTTATCCTACAAATTGCAAAAGAATATAAGATTCCTATAAAAGAAGATTCCACCTTAGTAAGGGAACTTTATAAACTTGAACTAAATAAACCTATACCTCCTGAACTATACCAAGCTGTAGCTGTAGTTATAGCATGGGCTTTTAAGCTTAATGAACAGTTGAAGAAAAAGGTATTAAACTCCTTTAAAGAGCGGAAACCTTAAAGAGAAGAAAGAGGTAATGGAAAAAGAAAAAAAGTGGTCCTTTGGTTTTTCTGTGGATTTTCATCCCCTCGTTGAAGGAAGAAAATTAGTAATCGGTGGGATTGAGATCCCCTTTTCCAAGGGAGCACTTGGGCATTCTGATGGAGATGCCCTTCTGCATGCCTTAACAGATGCTCTCTTAAGTGCAGGAGGATTTGCAGATATTGGTTCTCTTTTTCCAGACAAAGATCCCCAATATAAAAATAGGGAGAGTACCTTTTTCGTTAAAAGGGCAATGGAGCTCATTAAATCAAAAGGCTTTAAAGTTTATCAAGTGGATCTTACCATTGTCCTTGATGAACCGAAAGTGTCTCCCTTTTATACCAAAATAAAAGAAAAGGTGTCTCAACTTCTTGAAATTTCACCTGAACAAATTGGATTGAAGGCAAGAACTACAGAAGGAGTCTTATTTACCCAAGAAAAACCTGCTATAATGGCTTATGCCTTAGTAGTTTTAGAAAAAGATTAGTATTTTTAGGAGTTTAGGTATTCTGCCTGAGATAAATAGTGATTGTTTATATTGTCTCTAAGAAGAATTTTGGAGTTATCCTTAGCTAAGTGATTGAAAAGTAAAAAAAATAGATTACAATTTAAATATAAGGATGGAGGCCGTAGCTCAATGGTAGAGCACCGGGCTGTGGCCCCGGGTGTTGCGGGTTCGAGTCCCGTCGGCCTCCCCAAACTTGAAATATATAGTAATATATGGTATAATTTATAAAAAGTTCCGGGGTCGTCTAACTGGCAGGACATGGGACTTTGGATCCCAGTATCGTGGTTCGAATCCACGCCCCGGAACCATGTAAAGGTGGAATTGGAGGAGTGGCCGAGAGGTCGAAGGCGCTCGCCTGCTAAGCGAGTGCACGGGTGAAAAGCTCGTGCCGCGGGTTCGAATCCCGCCTCCTCCGTATTTTATATTTGCCGGCGTAGCTCAATGGGCAGAGCGTGGGATTTGTAATCCCAAGGTTGAGGGTTCAAGTCCCTCCGCCGGCTTCTTCTTATCTCCTCCTTTTTCTCCCTTTATGTTATAATTAATTTTGCTGTGAGTTATCAAAAAGAGCTCTTTAAAATTCCTAATCTTTTATCCCTTTATCGCCTTACCCTCTCCTTCATTCTCCCTCTTTTATGGATTACTAAAAGTTCCCCAACCTTCATTTACATTCTTATAATCTCAGGTGTTTTAAGTGATACCCTTGATGGCAATTTAGCGCGCCTCCTTAAACAGAAAACTAACTTAGGAAAAATCTTAGACCCAATCGCAGATAAATGTTTCATTAATATGCTTTTTTTTCTTTTCTTCTGGGAAAGAAAAATTTCCTTAAGTTTTTTAAGCGTGATCCTTCTGCGCGATGTCTTTATCCTCTTAGGTGGTCTCTATCTCATCAAAAGGGGCTTTAAAGTTGAACAACTTTCACCCTCTCTCTTAGGAAAAACTTCAACCATTTTTCAACTCATCTCCTTAGTTTCTCTTTTTACCCAATATTATATAAAAAGTTTTCCTCAAGCATATTTAGAATTAATTTTAAAAACTACACTTTTTATTACTTTAGCCTCTGGGTTTCACTATTTAATTCTCTTTAGACGCCTCAGCCAATACCAAGCCATTCCTAAGCTCTAATAACTTTGCATAAACAAGCTTCCCCTTTCTAAAAGGAAAACCTTCCTCCTTCTTAAAATAAACAAAAATATAATTATCTGTTAGCCCTTTAAACATCTCACCTACTTCCTCCTCCAAAATAGTTCTTCTCTCCTCACCTATATTTTTTTCTAAAAATTTTTTCCTTTTTGTTTCAAAGAGTTCTTTTAAAAGTTTTATTCTTTCTTTAATTACTTTTTCTGAAATCTTTGGTTCTAATTTTTCTGCTACAGTACCAGGTCTTGGGGAAAAGGGAAAAAGATGGAGCCAATTTAGAGGAGACTTTTCTATGACTTCGTAAGTTTCTCTAAATTCTTTCTCTCCTTCTCCTGGGAAACCAACTATAACATCAGCACCAAAGGTAGCCTTTGGGAAAAGACTCGCCAAGAGGTTAACCTTTTCCAAATATTCTTCTGAAATGTATTTTCTATTCATCATTTTAAGAATTTTATTGGAGCCACTCTGAAGGGGAATATGGAAATGGTGGCATAAATATTTACTCTCCTTCGCAAAGGAAATGAAATCATCATCAATCTCATTAACCTCAAGCGAGGAAAGCCTTAAATTTAAAGGTTTACCCAATTTACTAAACAATTCTTCTATGTGGAAAAGTAAGTGGACTAATTTTTTTGGTGGTTTAAAATCTGCTCCATAAGCACCTAAATGAATACCTGTCAAAACAATCTCTTCATAACCTTGCTTTAAAAAGATTTCTATCTGTTTAATCACATGCTCCTCAGGAATACTTCTTGAAGGACCACGAGCATAGGGCACGATACAATAACTACAAAAATTGGAACAGCCATCTTGAATTTTTACAAAAGCCCTGGAATGCCCATAAAATTCTTTAATGAGAAATGGAAAACACTTATCAAACTTTGAAATAGTCTCAATAAATTTGTTATCTTCCTTATCGGTAATCCCTCTTAAATAGTTTTCTAAGCTAAACTTTTGCTCATGCCCTAAAATAAAAAAATTCTCCACTTCTAAATGTTTTGCGAATTCTTTTAATTTTTCCCCATAAATTTGAGCTGAACAGCCTGTAACTATAATAGCCTTGGGTCTTTTAGCTTCCCAGTTACGAAGAATTTTCAAAGTCTCTTTATAGGCTCTCTCCGTTACAGCACAGCTATTCAAAATTAAAATATCTGCAGTCTCCTCCCCTTCAGCATGCTTAAATCCTTTATTGGTAAGTTGTTCCATTATAAAGGCGCTTTCAACCTGATTAACCTTGCAACCTAAGGTTTTTATCAAAAATTTCATTCCTCTTGTCACCTCTTTAAATCAAAAATTAAGCTTTTTCAAAAAATTTTCTATGGCCTCTTTTACAAGTTGAATATAAACTGCATCCCCTATAGCTCTTCTTCCAAAAACAAAATTTAGTTCACTAAATAAAACCTCTTCTCCTTTTATCAAAAAATCAATTGACACTAAATTAAATCCAGTGCTTGTAATAAACTTTTTAGTAAGTGTCCTAACTTTTTCTTCAAGGGATGGCACTGGCGGCTCAATTAGCTTTCCCCCTTCTGCTAAATTTTTTCTAAATCCTCCTTCTCTAAAGATAACTAAAATTTCATCACCAATGACTATACTTCTTGCGTCAAAAGGAGTATCTATATATTCTTGAATCAAAAATCCAAAACGTCCCATATTTTCAAAACCTTTAAAAATTTTTAAAACATCTCTCCATTCCTCCTCAGTTTTCACAAGGAAGACCTCTTTTCCCTCATCCCCCCAATTTCCTTTCACAACAAAGGGATAAGTTATCTTCATCGTCCTTTCATATGGATTTTCCTCTATACCACAGAGACGAGGGACAGGAATCGTTTGTGGATGAGGCATTTTTAGTGCTTTAAATAATAAAATTTGTCCAATTTTCCCAGGAAAAAGAAATCTTAGAGTATATTCAGGAAAAAGAGGGATGCCTACATTTTTTACAAAAAAGTAAAGCTCAGGGGAAACCGTAGGAGGAACAATTACCGCTTTTGCCGTAAGGATGTTAAGGATTAACTCCTCAGTCAAAGGTTCAAATTGAAAAATATTTACATCACCCTCGTATAAGGGATAAAATGATATTATCATCTTTTACTTAGCACTTAAATAAAAAGGGACTGGAAAGGGTATATTTTAAATGTTATATTATTAGTATGCACGACCTTTTTGACTTTGGCAAGTTTTTAGTATTTTTAGGTCTACTTTTCATAGTTATAGGACTTCTTTTAACCCTTTCACCTAAAATTCCCTTTTTAGGAAAACTTCCGGGAGACATATACATCAAAAAAGATAATTTTACCTTTTACTTTCCACTGGCAACCTCTATTTTAATTAGCCTCCTTCTAACTCTTCTTTTAAACTTGTTACTGAGGAAGTAAGCTTTTTAATTTCCTTCCTACTTCTTCCCATAGAGAAACCAAAAGTCGCCCTTTCTATAGGGGTCGGGATAGACGGCTAAATACAGAGGCATACCCTCTACGATCTTAGGAGAAAACACAAAAACTCCCTTATTTAAAGCATTTTCCAATTCCTCTTTAGTCTTTAAAACTGGAAAAGGCTTTTTTAGATGATAAAGTAAAAGAAGATTGGGTTTTTCATAAAAGGCAATCTTTTCGACTCTTAGGCCCTTTAAGGCGTTAATTAAAATTTCAGAATCCCCTTTAACCTTAGAGATCTCGTTAATAAGACTAATAAACAAGACTAAAGCATTTATGAGCGTAATAAAAGAAGCTATTTGTAAAAGCCTTTTAGCTGGATAAAGAAAAAGTAAAATTTCAGTAGAAAGTAGGGCTGCATAGGGATAGAGAAAAAGAAGATACTTATGAAATTTATCTCCCGTAAAACTTAAAAGTACTAATGGTATAAGGAGACTTAAAAAGGAAAGCTTTAGAAGTTGTGATGCTTTTTCTTTTATGAGTTCTCTAAGCGATTTTATTTTAAGTAACACCAAAAAAAGAAAAGGAAGCCAATCTAATATGTAAGCTTTAAAGTAGTAATAAAAAGGCTCCTTTTTTGCAACAAGCCTCTCTCCAAGGTCTTTATATAAAAACTCTTGAAAAACATCTATTCCAAATCGCAAATATCCATATAAAAACCAAGGAAGAATGACCCCTATAAAAAAAATTATACCCACAGGATGAAAGAAAAGGAAAAGTTTTTTTCTATCCTTCTCTAAAAGTAGGAAGAGCAAATACCCAGGTAGAAGGAAGAAATGTAGAGGGCCTCTTACAAGGAGGGCACAAGCAAAAAAGAAGTAAAATTGTGCCACTCTCAACAGCCTTGGTTCTTCTAAAAACTGTAAAAAATAGTAAAAACTTGCTAAATTAAAAAGTATAAAAAGGGGCTCTAAATCTATGCGATAAATAAAAGACAAAAAACGATAGCAACTGGTTAGTAATAAAATAGAAAGGACAGTTTTTAAGGCATCCCTTTTCTGGATTAAATATATCAGATAGCTCATCAAAATATAGCTTATAATTGAGAGTACTCTTATCCCGAAGAGTTCTGCTTTAAGGATGGCTCCTAAGCCATAAAAGATAAGGGAAATCCATGTATGAAGGGGTGAGTTAGTAAAGTAGGGTTTTCCGTTAAGGGTTGGGATTAAAGATTTAGAAAGAAAGCTTTCTTGAATAATTACAGCTCTTCGTGCTTCCTGATAAGAAAGAAGGGGCAAAAAATAGGAGATGATAAAAAAACTAATAAAAAGAGCATAAAGGATAAAATAGTAGTATTTTAAAGAAGTATTATTTAGCATACTTTGGTTTGTAATTTTTAATTGTATTCTAACTTTATCAAATTTAAAAATCTTTACAACTAAAATTTTAGGTATATTTTAGAGAGTATGCTGAAGATAGGGATAATTGGCTGCGGAAAAGCTGCTGAGAGACATTTAAAAATTTACAAAGCCCTTGAAAAAGAGGTAAAAGTTGTTGCTGTAGCTGATGTAAATCCAGAAAGGGCTAACTTTTTCAGCAAAGAACTTTCAGCCCATCCCTATAGTGATTTCCAGGAGATGTTAAAAAAAGAG
>JBKBRL010000252.1:0-1782 GCA_046292115.1 Caldimicrobium sp. | reverse complement strand
TTCTAATGGGAATAGGGGTTAAGTGATCACAACATACCAGGATGCGATAATTATTTGTCACAGTAGGTATCTGTTCTAATAGATAGCGGATAACTCGTCTGTCAAGCTCATCTATGGCTTTAATTTTTAATTCCAAGTCTCCAGCATGGCTTGCTTCATCAGGAGCTTCTACATGAATTAAAACAAAATCTAACTCCTTTAAAGCTTCGAGTGCATAGTCAACTTTACCTTCATAATTGGTATCAATATAACCCGTTGCTCCTGGCACATTTATTACTTCAAGACCTGCTAAGACAGCCAAGCCTTTTATCAAATCAACGGCGGAGATGACAGCTCCTTTTAATCCCCAAATTTTTTCAAAGGGCTCAAGGTCAGGCGTTCTTCCTTGCCCCCATGGCCAAATAGCATTTGCCGGCCTTTTATTTTCAAGTTTTCGTCTTTGATTAATGGGATGTTTTTCTAAGATTTCAATGGCCTTTAGGATGAATTCCTTTAGAAAGGGTTCTTCGTCATAGCTTTGAAAGGCAAACCATATGTCCTTTCCTATGAGGTCGTGAGGAGGATAGGTATGTAATCCTCCTGATCCTCCTCTCCACAGTAAAATATGCCTATAGCTAACTCCTGGAATAATTTCGATTTTGTCTGTTGCTAACTTGTGATTGATGCTATTAATGAGTTCTATAGCTTCGTCAGTAGTTATGTGCCCTGCTGAATAATCCTCCATAATTAGAGAATTCCCCTCAAATCGCAGAGTAACTAAATTGCATCTGTAGGCAACATCTTCAGGTCTTAAAATAACACCTCTTGCTGCTGCCTCAATGGGACCTCTTCCTGTATATTTTTCCTCTGGTGGATAGCCTAATAAGCCCATAATGGCTACATCAGAACCTGGGTTCATTCCAGATGGAATAGTTTGACATGTTCCGATCATTCCATAGCTTGCTAAAAAGTCTAACCCTGGAGTTATGGCTACTTCAAGGGGGGTCTTCCCATCAAGCTCTTTTAAAGGAAAGTCCCCCATTCCATCTCCAATAATTAAAATATATTTTTTCGGAGTATCTACTTTAGGCTTTCTTCCCCGTTTTTTACCTTTTGTCATTTTTGTATTTTTATCTTCTCCCCCTTTTTCTAACTCCATTGCAGCTTTCCTCCTTTCTTTAAACTTTATAAAAGCTTAGCAATTAAAAAAGATAATTTAAAGATAATAAAAAAAAAGAGCGTTAACAAGACTTGTCCTAAAAAATCTTGCGGTGAAAAGAGAAAGCTTAAGAGATAAAAGCTCCCCAGGAAATATAACCTTTTTTCTTTATACACCTCCTCTGTAATAATCTCTTCTCTTACAAGTAAGGCTAAAAAAATTGGAAGTTGAAAGAGGATCACAGAAAAAAGAGTAATTTTTAAAGCAAAAAACATAAAGGAAGAAATGCGAAGATTATTGACAAAATTTTGTCCAAAATACAAGAAAACTTTTAGGAAAAAGGGAGTCAAAATAAAATAACCGAAAAATATACCTAAAAGTGCGAATACTAAAGATATAATAAATAATTTTAAAAGAAATCTGCTTTCATAATAATACAGTTCTGAAGAGATAGCTTTATAAATACGGAAAATAAGAAAAGGTAAGGTTAAGGCTAATGCTATATAAAAAGAAGCCCTTAACACTACAAAAAGAGCTTCTTCTAAGCTTATAAAAACTAAACTTTTTTCTGAGAGTAGTCCAAAATAGGGATATAAAAGGTAGGGAAATATTTTTGGAAAAAGAAGAAAAAGAAGGATCCAAAA
>JBKBRL010000251.1:0-1786 GCA_046292115.1 Caldimicrobium sp. | reverse complement strand
GCCCTCACGGGTTTTTTGTTTAATGGGCGACGGAGAACAACAAAAGGGACAAGTCATTGAAGCAAGAAGATGGGCTGTAAAATTCGGTTTAAATAATTTGATAACTCTTATTGACTACAATAAACTCCAAATTGGGGGATCTATTAAAGAAGTTATGCCCCAAAATATAAAAGAAGAAATTTTAGCTACCTCATGGAATCTCATAGAAATAGATGGGCATAATTTTCAAGATATCTTCCAAAGCTTAAGAAAAGCCATTAGAAAAGAGGTTCCAGACCCAACAAAACCTACAGCAATTTTAGCTCACACTATTATGGGTAAAGGCATCTCTTTTATGGAAAATGATCCTAAATGGCATGGTTCTGCTTTGCCGGATGATTTAGCTAAAAAAGCCTTAGAAGAATTAGGATTTGACCCGCAGGAACTAGACTACTTAAAAGAAATAAGAAAAAATTATAAAGTTTCCTTTCATCATCAAGAGTACTCAGCTTTACCAGTTGAAATAGAACCTATCTCCCCCACAATTTATCCTCCTGAGAAGAAAATTGATTGTAGATCTGCCTATGGCAAGGCTCTTTACAATTTAGCTAAAAAAAATAATTTATCTGGTGCACCACCTAAAATCTTAGGACTTACATGCGATTTAGAGGGCTCTGTTAAAATGACAGATTTCAAGAAATATTCACCTCATGCTTTTTTTGAATCAGGAATTCAAGAACATCACACAGCAACAGTTGCCGGGGCTTTATCAAAAGAAGGTTTTTTAGTGTTCTTTTCAACTTTTGGTGTATTTGGAATCGATGAAGTTTACAACCAATTACGGCTAAATGAGCTAAATAAAACTTCTCTTAAAGTTGTTTGCACTCATTTAGGGGCAGATGTAGGTGAAGATGGTCCAACACATCAATGTATTGACTACTTGGGTCTTTTGTTTAATTTAAATTCCTATGAGATTTATATACCAGCTGATGCAAATCAAACAGACCATATTATAAGAACAATTGCCCATAGGCCCGGAAATATATTTGTGGGAATGGGTAGGTCTGTTATACCTATTATTACAAAAGAAGATGGGAGTATTTATTTTGATGAAAATTATCAATTTATCCCTGGAAAAGCAGATTGGATAAGACAAGGCACTCAAGGTGTGATTATAACCTATGGAACACTCCTTTCCCATGTTTTAAAAGCTTGGGAAATTCTTAAAGAAAAAGGGATCTCAGTTAGTGTTTTAAATGTAGCATCTATTAGGCCATTCCCAGAAGAGGACATTATTGAAGCAGCTCAATATAAAAACCTCCTCGTAGTGGAAGACCACTATGTGTGGACAGGATTAGGGGTAAAAATTGCAAGTTTTTACGCACTAAAAAAAATGCAAGTTAATCTTAAATTACTTGGGCATACAACACCACCCACCTCCGGTTCCCCCGCAGAACTCTTCAAAAGTGCTGGTCTGGATCCAGAATCAATTGCTTCAAACTTTATCCAACTCATTTCATGACAGGAAAAGATTTTGAAAAAAAACAACCCTTTATTGAACATCTCATAGAATTAAGAGCTTGTATAATTAAAGCTTTCATTGGCTGGGGAGTAACAAGTATTTTAGTTTATGTGTTTTCTGATGAAATTCTAGAATTTATAATAAATCCCCTTCGCCCCTATTTAGGAAGTGAACATAAAGTCTATTTCAGAGGATTCGCAGACGTATTTTCAACCAAAATAAAACTATCCGTTATTTTAGGCTTTGTACTTGGAAGCCCATATATCATTTATCAAATTTGGACCT
>JBKBRL010000250.1:0-1793 GCA_046292115.1 Caldimicrobium sp. | reverse complement strand
TTTGACAAAGCATTAATCCTGATTTCCTTAAAGCTTGGGTATTTGATGGTAGAAACCATAAGATAAGCTAAGAGATAAAGTAAGATAAGTAAAATCCAATTTTTCAATGACTCCTCTATGTTTACTTGAAGAAAAAAAATGGTAAGGGCAGCTAAAATAATTCCACCTGCTGGGGAAGGCAACCCTTCGAAATGAGAAGAGGGTCCTGTTTTTATGTTAAATCTTGCAAGTCTTAAAGCTACGCAAGCAAGGTAGGAAAAACAAGCTAACCAACTAAGTTTGAAAAAATCTTTAAGAGTAAAATTATAAATTAAAAGAGCTGGAGCTAAACCAAAGGAAACTATATCAGCTAAGGAATCATATTCTTTTCCAAATCTGCTTGACTGTCCTGTAAGTCTTGCAACTCTTCCGTCAAAGATATCAAAAAATAGAGAAAAAAAGATGGCAATGGCTGATTGGATAAATTTACCCTCTATGGAGGCAAGTATAGAATAAAATCCTGAAAAAAGGTTAAGAGTTGTAAAAATGTTGGGAAGTATTGAATACATGAAAGTTATTTCTTAAAGGGTAGCTTCGCTAAAATGGTTTCACCTGCAAAGACCTTTTGCCCCTCTTTCACAAAAATTTCAGAATTTTCATAAGGGAAAAATAATTCTACCCGAGAGCTAAATTTTATTATTCCTATTAGGTCTCCAGCTACAACATTATCACCAGGAAAAACAAAATTTTTTATTCTTCTTGCTACAGTCCCAGCAATCTGTACTACCCAAAAAGGTATACCATCTTCTCTTTCAATCAAATAAATCATTTTTTCATTTTTTTCAAAAGCATTTTCTTTAAATACAGGAATTTTATCACCTTTTAGATGAACTATTTTTAAAACCTTACCTGTTATAGGAGACCGATTCAGATGCACATCCCATAGGCGCATAAAAATCCCTACTCTATAAAGGGGCCCTTCATACCACTCAGGCCTATTTTCTACCTGACAGAGCACGATTTTACCATCTGCAGGTGAAATCACATATTCAGGATTATAAAGAGGCTCTCTCCTGGGATTGCGAAAGAAATAAGCATTGGCTAAGGATAAACCCAAAAGGCCCACACACCACTTAGTCCGTCCTAATAGACAAGCTATTCCTGAGGCAAGAAGAGAGGATAAAATATAGGGTCTTCCTTCTTTATGGATCATTTAAACCTCTTAACTGTAGGAAATAGCCTTTCGTCAGTATGGGGTAAAAAAAGAGCTGCCATGTAATAATCCATATATTTAGGATGATTTGAAAGTTCTATATGAGTCATCATCTGAGTTATTCTATATAGTTCAGCTCTCTCTGAGGTATATAATAGCATCTTTTTTGCTCCTTGCAAACTGGTATTTCCTAAAAAATAAAAGCGATCTCTGGGAAGGTCTGGCAGTAAACCTATGGTAATAGCATCTTCAAGGTCTATAAAACTCCCAAAGGTTCCTGCTAAAAAGACCCTTTCTATATCTTGCATGGACAAGCCTACTGATTCAATTATTATTTGATAACCTGCATACATGGCCCCTTTTGCCCTAATGAGGTTTTCTATGTCCTCTTCGGTAAACACTATATCTTCACCTGTTGCAGACTCTTCTTTAAAAACTAACACATACTCATAGCCATTTTCCCCTTTTCTTACTCGAGGATGTCCGAGATCTCTTCTATATTTACCAGCTTTGTCAATTAATCCCAACTTAAAAAGATTGGCAAGTAGGGAAATAATGCCTGAACCACAGATTCCTTTAGGCTTTGTTTTACCAATGGTTA
>JBKBRL010000249.1:0-1800 GCA_046292115.1 Caldimicrobium sp. | reverse complement strand
AGTAATACCTGCAGCATCCATTATAGCACGCACCGTACCACCTGCTATAACTCCTGTTCCTGAAGGTGCTGGTTTTAATAATATAGTCGATGAACCAAATTCTGATTTTATACTATGAGGAATGGTCCCTTTAACAACAGGCACTGTAATCATATTCTTTCTTGCCCTTTCTATGGCCTTTCTAATGGCATCAGGCACTTCAGGTGCCTTTCCCAAGGCAAACCCTACCTTACCTTTACCATCTCCTACAACTACCAAAGCTGCAAATCTTAATTTTTTCCCTCCCTTGGTAACCTTAGTTACCCTTCTTATTTGTATAATCTTTTCAATAAGCTCATCACCTACTTTTGCCAAGTCAACACCTCCTCTACGCTTTTTAAAATTCTAATCCACCTTCTCTTGCGCCATCAGCTAAGGCTTTTACTCTTCCATGATATTTATATCCACCTCTATCAAATACTACTTTACTAATACCCTTTTCCTTTGCCTTTTCCGCTAAATACTTCCCAACCAAAAAAGCAATATCTACCTTATTTTTAATTTCACCTTTTTCCTTTAGGTCTTTAATCTTCTCCCTTATCTCAGGTGAAAGCGAAGAGCAGGCAACAATTGTTTGCCCTAAAGTATCATCAATAATCTGCGCATATATTTGCTTTTTACTTCTAAAAACTGATAGCCTTGGTCTGTCAGACAGACCAAATACCTTTTTTCTAATCCTTTTTTTTCTTCTAAATCTTTTTTCCACTTTAACTTCAGTCTTCATATTTAACTACTCCCTTTTATTTTTTGGCACCTTTTCCAGATTTTCCTGCTTTCCTTAAAATAACTTCACCTGAATAGCGTATTCCCTTTCCTTTGTATGGTTCAGGAGGCCTAAGCCTTTTTATGTTCGCTGCAACTTGACCTAAAAGCTCCTTGTCAATTCCTTCAAGGATTATTCTTACTTGAACCGGGTCCGTTCCTTTTTCTGTTTTTGCTGTTATTCCAGGCGGTAAAGGAAAATTTATGGGATGAGAATACCCTAAAGAAAGTATCAATTCCTGCCCTTTTACTTCAGCTTTGTACCCTAATCCAACCACATCTAAAGACTCAGTAAATCCTTTAGTAACACCAGTAACCATATTGTTTATAATTGCTCTTGCTAACCCTTGAAATGCCTTTGCTTTACTTTGTAACTTCTTCTGAACCGCATCCTTTTCAACAATTATTTCATTATTCTCCACTTTAACCTTGACTAAAGGAGGCAATTTCTTTTCCAATTTACCTTTTGGTCCTTCAACTCTAATTATACCATCTTCTTTTAACTCAACTTTTACCCCTGATGGGATAGAAACAGGTTTTTTACCTAAACGAGAAACATCAGCCATTTCCTCTCACCCCTTTACCAAATTTCACAAATTACTTCGCCACCAATTTTCCTTTTTCTTGCTTCATGATCAGTCATTATTCCCTGTGAAGTAGATACTATAGAAATCCCTAAGCCATCAAGCACCTTAGGAATAAATTTATATCCTAAATATACTCTCCTACCAGGTTTACTTACTCTACGTATCCCTGTAATAACACTTTGTTTATTATCTGTATATTTTAATATTATCTCAATTTTAGGCTGCGGTTTTTCATCTACATATTTGTAATCCTCTATAAATCCCTCATCTTTTAGAATTTTAACTATTTCTAACTTCATTTTTGAAGCTGGAACTATAACAGTTTTTTTCTTAGCCATAAGGGCATTTCTTATTCTTGACAACATATCTGCAATAGGATCAGTCATCATAACTTACTTCCCCTCCTTACCAA
>JBKBRL010000248.1:0-1813 GCA_046292115.1 Caldimicrobium sp. | reverse complement strand
CCTGCCTTGTTTTTCCCCCTACCACAACTTTGTAAATTTTTTTAATGGTATAGGATTTTATAAATTCTTTTACATAGTCTACATAGGGTTCACTTACACCCAAAAGAATGAAATTGCATAGGGGGTGCTTTTCAAAGGCAATAATCGCACGCATAAAAATAGGTATACCCTTTAGAAGGTGGTATTGCTTGGGGAGGGATTTTTCAAATCTTTCTCCTTTTCCGGCACAGGGAATGATTACTGTAATCATAGTTTTCTTACCGCGTAAAAGTTTGATATAAATCTCTATAAAGGGGACAAGTTTCTAAGAGTTCCTCATGTTTTCCTTCAGCTAAAATTTTGCCTTCATCCATAACAACTATTTTATCGGCACGTAAGATAGTGGAAAGCCTATGGGCAATCACAATAAAAGTATGTTTCCCTTTTAAATTCTCAAGAGCAACCTCAATAGCTTTTTCTGTTAAAGCATCAATTTGGCTTGTAGCTTCATCTAAGATGATGATAGGTGGTTTTTTAAGAAAAACCCTTGCTAAGGCTATTCTCTGTTTTTGACCTCCTGAAAGTGAAAGCCCCTCCTCACCTAAAACTGTTTCAAAGCCTTTGGGTAAACTTAAAATAAAGTCTAAAGCTTGAGCTAATTTACAAGCTGATACTACTTCCTCATAAGTGGCATCGGGCTTAGAAAGAATTAAATTCTCCCAAATAGATAAATTGAATAAGAAGGGCTCTTGCCATACCATTCCATATAGATCTCTTAAACTCTCCAAATCAAATTCGCTTAGCTCCTGTTCATCTAAAAAAATTTTTCCCTCTGTAGGCTCATAAAACCTGGGGAGTAAAGAAATGAGAGTACTCTTTCCTGCTCCACTTGGGCCAACAAGTGCTACCATTTGATTGGCAGGAATAAATAAGTTAACCTTAGATAGAACAGGAGGTAAATTTTCTCCATAAGAAAAGGTAACATCCTTAAAGTAAATACCCTTTTTAGGGGGATAGGCCTTTATCCCGCCTCCTTTTTCTTCTTCCCATTTTAATATTTCCTCAAGGCGAACCCATGCCCCTTGAGCTTCTTTTAGCCCAGTATATGCCCTGGAAAGCTTTCTTATAGGGTTATATATAAGGAGAATAGCTATAAGAATAGAAAAAAAGGATCCCGGAGAGAGGCTTCCTTTAATAACTAATATACCTCCGTAACTTAATATAACTGCTCCTCCTATACCAGTCATTAAATCTACTAAACTTTTTGAAGCTTCTCTATATTTGGTAACTTTTAAACTCAACCTATAAAACCGCGCAAGCTCCTTAGCAAAGAAGCGTATAAGTAATTCCTTTGAGCCTGTTAATTTTATCTCACGAATTCCATGTAATATTTCTGACATCCGGTGGGTTAATTCTCCTGTTGAGACCTGAGTAAGTTTTCTTATGCGCCTTGTCTTACTTCCTAAAGTTTTAGTCCCATAGGCGATAATAGGAAGGGTTATTAAGGCAAGTAGTGTCAAATCCCATCTCTGTTGAAAAGCTACTCCAATAAGCACCACAACCGTTAAACTTTCTTTAATGAGGATTTGAGATACCTCTCCCAAGATAGGTTCTATATAGGAGGTATCATTAATTACTTTGGAGACAGTCTGACCTGAAGATTCCCCAGAAAGTTTTTTATAGGGTAAGACTAAGCACTTTTTGAAAAGATCAAGGCGAAGTTGGTTTATCACTCCTATGGAAAGACTCTTCATAAAATAGGCTTGAAGTAGCGAAAATAGCCCATTTAGAGTGAATATCAATATAATGTAGAAGGGAATAAACTTAAAATATT
>JBKBRL010000247.1:0-1820 GCA_046292115.1 Caldimicrobium sp. | reverse complement strand
CTTTGCCGTGATTTTTGGGTTTGTTTTTGGGGGATCGGGAGGTATGAATTCTGGGCAAAGCACAATAAAAATTGGAATAGTAAATAATGATGAGAACTTAATTAGAACAATTGAAGGTATAGGAGGGTTAAAAATATCTATTGTAAATCATTTTGAGGAATTAAAAAAATTAGTACTGAAAGGTTCTTTGGATGCGGGTATATTATTTGATGGCAAAACTTTTAATCTAATTATAAACTTTTCCAGCTTCCAGCAAAAACCCTTTTTAAGAACCTTAGGAGATACTATAGCAAATGCTTATTCTCTACAAGAGGCAGGAATAAGAGAAGGATTTATTCGCGTAGAAGAGACTTTTGTTGATCCAGGAAAGGCTCGAGTTTCTAATTTGGGATATATTATTCCTGGAATTATGAGTTTTTCAGTGGCTTCTTCTATATTTTCTATGATAGCTCTTTTTGGTTATTACAGAAAAAGAAAAGTTCTTAAAAGGTTTGCTGTTTCTCCTATAAATCCCTTTTCTTTTGTTTTAGGAATGGTCATGGGTAATTTCTTAATCTCTATACTTTCTTCCCTTTTTGTTTTATTTTTTGTTCAAATTATTTTTAACATAACCTTTTATATAAATTGGAAATATCTTCTTCTTTCTCTCTCTTCTTCTATATTAGGTATGATGGCGTTTGGTATTTTTTTAACCGCTCTATTTAAAGAGCCTCAAACAGCAAATAATGTAGGGAATTTATTACTTAATATTATGATATTTTTCTCAGGAATATATTTTCCTTTAGATTTTCTTCCAGGCTATTTAAAAACTTTTGGACAGATTTTACCCCTTTATTATGTAGCAAGGGCTTTAAGAATATCTGTAGGAGTAGAGGAAGGGACTCCCAATTTCATATTTAGTATGTCCCTTATTATGTTTTCTATCTTTGTTGTTTTAGTAAGCATATTTGGTAGAAACATCCTTCAGATGGAAGAAAAATAGTTTACTTAAATAGAAGTTTTGCAAGTCCTTTCTTTCTAATTTCTATAGCCTTTTGGGGACATAATTCATGACAGCAGAAGCAAGATATACATTTATCATAGTCTATAGTCATCTTGTTGTTTAATAAAGAAATAGCTCTATTGGGACATGATTTTTCACATATTCTACATTTTATACATTTTTCTTCTAAAATTACAGGATATTGGTTTAAAAGTTTTTGATAGAGTTTTGGGGCAATTTTATTAATAAATTTAGGAGTTCTTTGAGTGAGGGAGTAAAGATTTTTAATTCTTTTTACATCGGTGGCGTATAATTTTTCTTTTTCTTCCCCTATAATTTCGATTTTTTCTATATTCATTTCTCCAAGTCCCTTTTCATATGCTAAAACATTGGTATAGATTTCTTCAGGTTTATACCCTAAGATAATACTTGAAATAGCATCTACTGCTACAGGATCAGCGCCTAAAATAATTTTTCCAAAGATTCTGGGATTTCCAGCAGAAGGTCCTTCTCCCTCCATTCCTAAAATTCCATCTACGATATTAACTACAGGACTTAACTCTTTGAATATGCTTACTAATATCTCTGCAAAACTTTTAGGATTTATAGCAATGGCATGCATTTTTGATTTGTTTGTACCAGGAACAAGTCCAAAAAGGTTTTTTATTGCACAGGTCATTAACATAAAAGTATGAGTTTTTAATTTAGGGACATTAATGATATAATCTACCTCTTTAGCGAATTTAACAATAGGTATAGAGCTTATTACGCTGTTTCCTGGGATATTTACTACTCCATTTTGGTAAAGATTAATAAGTTTTGCTCCTGTCTTTTCAGC
>JBKBRL010000246.1:0-1827 GCA_046292115.1 Caldimicrobium sp. | reverse complement strand
TTCTGATACGATTAACTTGGGTCTTAAAAACATAGACGATAGTATTGTATAAAGGTTTACAATTGCTACAAATGAAATTAATATATCTGGTTCTTTATTCTTTATTATTTTACGTAATTTAGAGATTATTTCAATTGTTCTAAATAGCTTATTCTTTGACTTATTCATTATTGGTACTATGCCAATTTTATCATTATTTACATAATCGTTTTTATCTCCATAAATTGTAACTATATCAACTTTATACCCTAAACTTAATAGCTGTTTTGATAATACAGATATTACCCTTTCCGCCCCACCGTCACTTAGTACTCCAATTACAAAAACTACTTTTTTCATGTGAATTACACCCCAAGCCCATGTTAAACATATTATTAAAATTAATTTACAAGGATAAAAACTTTTATTTTACTACATTGAATTTACTAATTATATTTCCTTTTCGCTAATTCAAGTATATTTACTGGAATAAACCCTACTATAAGTGGTTTAAAGATATATGGTATACCTTTGGGAAGTAGTATCCCCATAGCTTTAAAACCTTTGTACCGTATTATTGATTCATTTATCCGAAACTTATATTTTAATTTCTTTCTTTTTACAGCAGGATTAACATAATAACATAACAAAGGCTCCTGAATATTATAACCTATCATTCCTTTAGAATATAAACGCATAAATAAATCGTAATCCTGCGACTTAATTGTTTCTTTAGCTTCCCTATACCCATTTGCTTCCTTTAATGCTTGAGTTCGAAACATAGTTGCTGGGTGAATAAAACGACTAGACCACAGAAAGTCTTCTTTTTTTGGTTTTTCAATGCTTAACTTCTTAGGTTCATAAACCTTTTTACCATCAAAGATTTTACAACTAGAGGACACAAAAGCATATTCAGTGTTATCATCTAAAAAGTCAACTTGCTTTTGAAATCTAGAAGGATAGCTAAAGTCATCATCATCCATTCTTGCAATATATTTACCGTTACAATACCTTATACAGTGGTTTAGCGTTGCTGCCAAACCAATATTTTTCTCATTTTTTATTGGAATTATCCTTTTATCCTTTTTTTGCCATTCTAATAACTTAGAATAAGTATTATCAATAGAGCCATCGTCACATATTATAAATTCCCAATCTGTAAATGTTTGTTCAATTATAGATTTAATTGATTCATCTATCCTTGAGGCCGCATTCATAACACCCATTATAACTGATACTTTTGGCATTACCTTTTCTCCTTGCATTAAAATTGACTATAAATTTCTTTAATAACTTTTTTAGCATTATTCACATCAAAATTTTTAACAACCTCTACATTATTCTTACTTAACTTTTCACTTAAATCTCTATTCTTTTTTAATGTTTTAATTGCTACTGCAAACCCTTCAATATCATTAGGATGACAGTTTATTCCTGTCTTACCGTTTATAGAATAATCAACTATTCCATGAACATTAGAAGTTATTATTGGTAAACCAGATGCCATCGCCTCTAAAGCCGCTAAGCCTAGCCCTTCACGTTTGGATGGGAATGCAAAACTATCAGCAACTTTTAAAATTTTTGGTATATCTGAACGAAAGCCTAACAACTTTACCCTATCAGAGACACCTAGATTACTAGATAATTTTTCCAAATACTCACCTAAATAGCCGTGACCACAGATAATATAATATATATTCTGGTCCTTTAATTTTGCAATTGCTCTAATTATAGATTCATGGTTCTTATTATGATTCAATTCACCGACTGAAAGAACGACATAAGCATCATTTGGAACTTGTAGATCTTTAAACATTTTCAATCTCAATTCATGTTTTTCATTTACAT
>JBKBRL010000245.1:0-1845 GCA_046292115.1 Caldimicrobium sp. | reverse complement strand
TTTTCCAATTCCCTTACATTTCCATGAAAACTATGGGAAGTCAATGCTTTTAATGCCTCTTGTGATATACCTTGAATTGTCTTCCCATACTTTTTGTTAAATTTTTCAATAAAGTATTTTGTTAAAGGCAAAATATCTTCTTTTCGTTCTCGAAGAGGTGGAAGATGAATGTTAATAACCTTTAACCTCCAAAAAAGATCTTCTCTAAAAAGACCCTGCTTAATCATCTGGGTGAGATCTTTATTGGTAGCAGAAATAAGTCTAAAATTCACTTTAAGCTCTTTTAGTCCACCCAACCTTCTAAAAGTTCCATCTTGTAATACCCTTAAGAGCTTTGCTTGAAGTGAAAAGGGCATTTCCCCAATTTCATCTAAAAAAAGTGTTCCCTCTTCAGCTAATTCAAAGAGACCAGGCTTTGAGTAAGTGGCACCAGTAAAGGCTCCCTTTTCATATCCAAATAACTCTGCTTCTAAGAGCGTTTCAGGAATGGCAGCACAGTTAATCTTAATAAACGGGCCTTCTGCTTTTGGACTAAGTTGATGTATTAGTTTGGAAATAACTTCCTTTCCGGTGCCAGACTCTCCAGTAATTAATACAGGAGCTTGGGTTCCTGCAACTTTATTCACTAAAGATAAAACCTTTTTCATAGAAGGGGACTCTGCAATAATCCCCTCCAAAGATTTGAATTCAGTCTTAGAAAGATATTTCAACCGCTCCTGTAAAAGTTTTACTTCTTTTGTGAGCTTATATTCTTTTAAAGCCCTCTCAACAAGAAGTGTTAATTCCTCCAAATTTATGGGTTTAGCTAAATAATAATAAGCTCCCTTTTTCATTGAAGATACTGCATGTTCCACGCTGGCAAAGGCTGTGATCATAATTACTGGAATGTATGAGTAATGCTCCTTAATAAAAACTAAAAATTCAGAGCCATCCCCATCTGGAAGTCTCCAATCAAGGAGAACTAAGCTTATTTCCTTAGAATCAAGTATTTCTTTTGCTTCTTTTATTGTGCCAGCAGAATAAACTTGATAACCCTTGTTTTTAAGAAAATCTTCCAATATTTCTCTTTGTAACTTTTCATCCTCAACGAGCAAAAGACTATCTTTTTTCATAGAAAGGTTTCCATTTTAAACGAAAAATTTTACCACATTCTGATAGATTTTCTATTTCAATCTTTCCATTATGGGCTTCTATGATCTTTTTTACTAGATACAATCCAAGCCCAAAGCCCTCTTTTTTGGTTGTGAAAAACGGTTCAAAAATATATCTCTTTATTTCCTCTGGTATAGGCTTACCATTATCATAAATCTCTGCTACATAACTACCGTTTTCTTCTTTAAGGTTGATTTTTATGATTCCTTTCTCATCTATAGCCTGCAAAGAATTTTTAATTAAATTTTCTAAGGCTTTCTTTATCCAAAAAGAGTCTCCCCAAAGAGTTTTGACTTGATTTTCCACTTTTAATTCTACTTTTTCCTTTCCATAATTTGCTGCCAAAAATTTAAGTTCATAAAGAAGCATGTCAGGATCAAAAAAATTTGGTTCAATCTTTAAATCTTTGTGAAATAAAAGGATCTCTTGGGTCCATTCAAGTAGTCCCTTTAACTCCTCAAGTAATCTCTCCTTGGACACTGTAGGTTGATCCTGAGTTTGTAAAAGTAGAAATAAATTATTAAGACTATTTCTTAGTTCATGGGCAAGTGTTGCTGCCATTCTACCAAGGAGAGCAAGTTCCTTTTCAGCTTGAAGTCTTTTTTCAGCCTCCCGTTTTCGCTCCTCCGCTTCATTAAACCTATAAAATAGATATAAAACCATAACCAAAGTAAGCAAATACAAAAACAGTAC
>JBKBRL010000244.1:0-1867 GCA_046292115.1 Caldimicrobium sp. | reverse complement strand
ATTTTTTTTAGAATAATAGATATAACTAAGCCCTTCCCCTTGCGAAAACTGGAAGGCCTAAGAGGAGGTTGGGGTATAATGGCAGATGATCTTTTAGCAGGGATAATGGCCAATTTATTAGTTACTTTGATCAAATATTTATTTAAGGCTTGAAATGAGAGGAGCTCTTCTATTTATAGGAGATGAATTAATTGCTGGACGCATACTTAACACCAATGCTGAATTTGCAGGAAAAGTACTTTCCTCAGCAGGGTTTCACCTTGGTGAAGTAGTTACCATACCCGATGAAGAAAATATAATTATTAAGACACTCAAAAGATTGGTTGAGGAATATGATTTTTTAATTGCCTCTGGTGGATTAGGTCCAACGGATGATGACCTTACAATTGAAGCCATCTCTAAAGCCTTTAATTTAAAGTTAATACAAAATGAGAAGGTTTTATCAGCCATTATCTCCAGTAGAGAATATCTAAATACCCAAAAACTTGCAGAGAAAATGTCCTATTTACCTGAGGGAGCTATTAGTTTGGTTGAAGAAGAGGAGATGATAGGTTTTTATTTAACATATGGAAAGAAATTGCTATTTTTTCTTCCAGGGGTGCCCTACCAGTTTCAGTTTTTATTAAAAAATAGAGTACTTTCACTATTATGTAAAAGAGAGGAGGAGCTAAAGGGCGAAGGGGCCTGTAGAGAAAATAAAGTTTTAAAGAATTTAATTTTCTTTGATTTAAATGAAACAGACCTTAATCAATTTATTGCAACTTTATCAACCAAAGGGGCAGTTAAAATTGGATATTATCCTGTTCTCCCAGAGGTAAAAGTGGTTCTTTTGGGAGAGGAGGAAGAAGTAAACCTTTTGTTAGAGGATTTAAAGGAAAAATTTATTTTAAATTTCATCAGTGAGGAGGATGAAAGCCTAAATGTAGTTGTAGGTAAGCTGCTTAAGGCAAAGGGGTATACACTTTCTACAGCAGAATCTTGCACAGGAGGATTATTAGCAAGTTTGATTACCGAGGTGCCTGGCTCTTCAGCTTATTTTGATAGAGGATTTATTGTTTACACTGAAGAAAGTAAAGCAAACATTTTGGGAGTAAGCAATGAAACTCTAAAGAAAAAGGGTGTCTATAGTTATGAGACCGCTATGGAGATGGCAATAGGTGCAAGAAATCTTGCTAAAACCCATTTTGCTTTAGCTACAACGGGTGTTGCAGGACCTACTGGTGGCACCCAAGAAATACCAGTAGGGACCGTTTTTATTGGTCTTGCTACCCCGTCCGATGTCTTTGCTATACATTTCCTTTTTCAAGGAAATCGCAAGGTAATCCAAACTTTAGCAAGTTTTACTGCCCTTGATATCTTGAGGAGGTATCTCTTATATGGTAAGGGCTTTTTTAGCTATAGATTTGCCCAGGGATATAAAGAAAGCACTTTATAATTTAAAAAACCTTTCAGAACCTAAAGATATTAAACTAAAATGGGTAGAAGAGGAAAATTTTCATCTCACCTTAAAATTTTTTGGAAACATTTCAGAGAATTTGGCAGAAAAGATCTTTAAACTCTGTGAAAAAGCTTGCCAAGATATTATTCATTTTAGAGTAGCCCTGGGTGAAGTAGGAATTTTTCCTGAAGTGGGTAAACCACGGGTGTTGTGGATAGGGGTAGAGAATTCTTTGGAGAATATAAAAAATCTTTATTGGAAGATTGAAAAGACCTTAAAGCCTTTGAAATTAGAAAATAAAAAGGAAAAATTTCATCCTCACATAACTTTAATGCGCATAAAAGAAATAAATAATATAATGGAATTCCAACAATATATAGAAAGACTTAAAAACGAAGCTCAGAAGCTAAAGGGATTATCTTTTATAGT
>JBKBRL010000243.1:0-1871 GCA_046292115.1 Caldimicrobium sp. | reverse complement strand
AGGCAGATTAGGAATTCCCGTTTATATAAGCTTATATGATGTTGATGGAACTTCTATTACAGGAAATTTTAAACAAATGGGAAAGGGTGCCAGTGATATTCTATCTCGGGCAAGTGCTTTGGTTGAACTTGTGGAGAGATTTTCTTTGTTTCGTTTTTATAAGGATGCCCATAAAAAGGGTATTTTAAGCACCTTTGAGGAGCTAAAAGATAAGGCTATGTCCTGGGAAGTATTTCTTAAATCCGTTGAGGATGAGGAAGATGCAAAAAGTAGAGAAGTAGCGATGAGGCTGTTAAAGAAAGCCCCCTTTTATTTTGTGCCCGCTTTAGAGGTAAGGACAAAAGAGGTTAAATATCTTCCCTTTCATTGGTTTTGGTTAATTTATGAATATAATGGCTCAGCAGGAGGAAATACCTATCCAGAGGCGGCAGTACAGGCAATTTGTGAGTTGATTGAAAGACATACTAATGCCTATTCTATAAGATGGAATAGGCCTATGCCTGGTATAAAAAGAAATTCTATAAATGATAGCGCTGCTGAGGAACTAATTCAGTGTTATGAAAGATTGGGCATTAAGCTTTGGATAAGAGATATGACCTTTGGGATGCCTGTGCCTACGATTGCTGTTATGGCTATGGATCCAAGTACCTATCCACATAGAAGTGAAATTGTTTATGCTGCAGGGACAGGCACAAGCCCTGTAAGAGCTCTTATCAGAGCGTTAACAGAAGTGGCACAACTTGCTGGTGATTTTGATACAGAAGGGAAATATTTAGAAAGTGGCTTGCCTAAGTTTGCAACCTTAGAGGAAGCTAAATTGGTTACAGAAATGGATGGAGAAAAAGCTCTTCAAGACCTTCCCAATTTATACTCTGATGACCATGTGGAAGAGCTTACAGCGCTTGCTGAAAAAATGAAAGAATTGGGCTATGAAATCTATCTTGTGGACCTTGAAGAGGAAAATTTAAAGCTTCCAGCAGTTTACGCTATTATTCCTGGAATCCTCTTTAGAGAAAGAAATAGAATCCCCTACCTTTATCAATTAGTAAGAACTTTGCCTTTATATATGTCCCCTGCGGAGAGATTGCCTCTCTTAGAAGAAATTTTAAAAGAAGTGCAGGATAAATATTATCTCTGGGCTTATTTTGGGAACACCCTAAAAGAGCTTGGTAAAAAGGATGAAGCCATTTTTGCCTATGAAAAGGCTCTTCAGTTAGAGCCTCCAGATCCTGATAAAGTGGCCATTTATACTCATCTTGCAGACGCTTACTTTAAAAAAGATGAGTGGGAAAAAGTTATAAAGTGTTGTGAAAGGGCCATAACCTTAGGTGAAGTGCCTGAGGTCTACAATTTATTGGGAAGAGCCTTTTATAAAATGGGGAACTATCCTGAAGCTCTGCAGGCCTTCCTCCGGGCAACGGAGCTTGACCCTTCTTCAGCAATAGATTATGCTAATGCTGGTTTTTGCTTAAAGGCGATGAATTTTATCCCTCCTGCAGAGCTCTTTTTCCGCAAAGCTTTGGCTTTAGATCCAGAGCTTATTATGGCTAAAAAGGGGTTGGAGTTTTGCGAAAGTGTGCTCCAAAATAAAAATTAACTTGCTTTCCCTTTGATTATTTAGGCTTTTTATAAAAAGCATTACCAGACTCCAAAGCTGTCAAAAGCCGATAGTAGAAAGGGAGCTCTAAATTTCCCAAGGCATTAGAGGGTACTTTTTAAAAACAATTTTTCTGTAGTTTAAGCTTCGTATTTCCTCAAAATAAAATCTTTTTGAAATAGATATAGGATAAAGAAGAAAGGATAGCCGTAGGCTTTAGTAGATATGGTAGCCGCAGGCTTTAGCCTGCGAGAAAGGGAATTGGTAGCCGCGG
>JBKBRL010000022.1:0-8235 GCA_046292115.1 Caldimicrobium sp. | reverse complement strand
TCACTTAAAAAATAACAAATTATCACCTAATCAAAAGATTATTATTGGAAAAATCACACAACCAGCCTCCTCTTCAACCCCATTAAACGAAGCTTTTACTTACCATACAGTAAAAGAAGGAGAAACTCTCTACAGGATTTCTCTTGCCTATAACATCCCTGTAGAGGAGCTTAAAAGGATCAATCATCTTGAGGGCAATTTAATATCTGTTGGCCAAAAATTAAAAATTCCTTTAGCTTC
Source organism: Caldimicrobium sp. (assembly GCA_046292115.1). Taxonomy (GTDB): domain Bacteria; phylum Desulfobacterota; class Thermodesulfobacteria; order Thermodesulfobacteriales; family Thermodesulfobacteriaceae; genus Caldimicrobium. Next base: position 7,995 of record JBKBRL010000022.1, on the reverse strand, counting down.
CTCTATTCCTGAGAAGCCCTTTGTTTTAGAGAGCCCAAAAAAGACCTTTGAAGCAAGAGAGGAAAATCTAAAAGAAAAATTTGAAAAGAACATTATTGCCAAAAACAAAATTCTAACCCCTTCCATGCTCTCCAAAGATGAGGAAGTGGCTTTAAGACAAAAATTTATTGAGATTTCTAAAAACTTAGCAGACTCCCGCTACAAGTTAGGGGGAAATGGAAATGGCTATTTGGACTGTTCTGCCTTTGTCAAACTTGTTTATGAAGAATTAGGAATAAAACTTCCAAGAAGCTCACCCCAACAATTTCAAGTTGGTATGCCTGTAGAAAGAGATGACCTAATTCCTGGAGACCTTGTTTTCTTTAAGACACGCGGAGATAGGATCTCTCATGTAGGTATTTATTTAGGCGATAATAGATTTATCCACATCTCTTCTTCAAGAAAGAGAATTTCTATCGACTCCTTAGATGACCCCTATTTTAAAAGACGCTATGCAGGGGCAAAAAGGGTATTAAATGGGGAAGTTTTAGAGTATTTCCAAGATTATCTGAAGAAAAATTCAAATAACTTAAAGAGTCAAGAAAACACCGAAACCTCCTCTATTCCAGAAGTAATTTTTTAAACTTCTCCCAGCCTATTTTTTCAATAATTGTGCCCAAGCGTTCTCCCTTTTCATTATATTCCTTATACAGTTTCAAAACTCTTTGAAATATCTTAAAAATTTCCTCCTCTTTGGCATAGGTTAAAAATGTTGCCAATCTCGGATGTCTTCCTAACTTGCCGCCTAAATAAAGTTTATACCCTCTAAACACCTCCTTTAAAGCCTCTTCAGGGCAAATTTTAATACAATGCCCACAACCTACGCACTTTTCTTCATTAAGAGAGGGGCCAAACTCCGTGAGTTCTATAGCCTTCTCTTCACAAACTTCTACACAGGACCCACAAAAACTACAAGCCTTTGGGTCTACTTCAACTTTAACTGCACCATGCAAGGCAAAATCTGCAATATAGATCTGGGAGCAGGCATTGGGACACTCTGAAAAAACCACTCTAAATTTATGATGATGTTTGAGTTTTCCCTTAACCTTTGCTTTTAAAAACTCCGTAAGACTCTCCTTTTCTAAAATATCTTCTAAGGCCTTCATAAGATGGGAAGACTGGGTAATTGCATTAGGACAGGAATTTAAACCAAAGCAACCACTAACTTCGTATCCTTTTTTAGTTTCTGACATTTTCTCAAGGAAAACTTCTTTTTGGCTAAGTTCTTCTCCCCATCTCATCTTTAGTAAACCTCCTCTTTTATTTTCATACCCTTAACTCCAATAACATATACTTTAATAGGAATTTCTCTCTTTGCCAGTTTTCTTGCTTCTAAAAGAGTGTATATAAGGCCCCTACAACAGGGCACCTCCATTATAGCAACCTCAATGCTCTCTAAGTTCCTCTTCTCTAAAAGCTGAGCAAACTTTTCTATAAATTCGTCTATGGGGTCAAATTTAGGGCATCCAATCATTATTTTTCTATCAGGAAGAAGGTCTAAATGCAAGTTTGGGTAAGCAACTGGCACACAGTCAGCACAGACAAGTAGTTTTGCTCCCTCAAGAAAAGGGGCAGAGACCGGAATAAGTCTTATTTGCACAGGCCAATGTGTAAGAGCTGAATCAATGGAGAGAGAACTTTCCCCTTGGGTGCCTTCCTTTGAAAATAAAGAGCCTTCGGCTGAAGCAGGAGTAAATTCTCTTAATTGATGAGAGGGGCACCCGCAGGCAAGAGCTGAAAAGCTTTGACAGTGGTCCTCTACTGCCTTCTCATCAAATTCTTCTGCCACCCTTTCTACTATTTTTAATGCCCCCGTTGGACATTCTCCTAAACAAGCTCCAAAGCCATCACAGAGGACCTCACTTATAAGCTTAGCTTTCCCATCTATGATAGCAAGGGCTCCTTCCTGACAGGCAAGGACGCATTTTCCGCAACCATTACAAAGTTCTTCATCGATCTCTATAATTTTTCTTAAAACTTTAGCCATCTCTAAACCTCCTCCTCTAATTGTTTTCTTAACTCTTCTAAAGAAAGCCCTTGGGGGATCTCCTTCAGTTTCCCCTCTATGTCCTCTTTTAATAAATCAGGTAAATTGAGCTTTTTGTAGAGCTCTTCTCTTTGTTCAGGCTTAAGATAATAAAAATAAAAGGCTAAAAGGGACAAACCCAATGGCTTTTCTTTGCTTTTTAAAGCCCCTTCTAAACTTTCTCCTTCCTGGACTAATTTTCTATAAATATTTTGCTCTATGATATTTTCCATTTCTGAAAGTATAAGAGTTTTTAAAAGGGTTGCCTTTTGGCGTATTAACTCCGGGGGAAGCTCTCCTAAGCATACCTCTGCATATTTACAGTAAGCGGCACAGCCAAAATCCATTTTGGGATTGGGCACAGGCTTTTTACAATTTGGGCATTTCCGCACTGTATCGTCCTTGAAAAATTCTATCTTTTCCCCGCAAAAGGGACAACTTATCTCAAAAATTGCATCCTCTTTCCAGTATCTCCAATCTTGTCCAGGACACCTCATCTTTCCACCTCCCCTTTTAAAGAAAATTTAATTCTAACAAAAAAAAATCCCTTGATTTAAATCAATTTTAGCTTTATCAATTTTTTTACCGTGGAACAGACCAAGCTTTGCTATTACTTGCATCTATGATATATTTTTCATACCTACCTTTAAATAAAAAATTTAGCTCTTATTTTTAAAGGCTAAAAGGAAGCGATGAGATTAAACTTTTTAGAGGAATTAAATCCTGCTCAAAGAGAGGCAGTTGAGACAATCTATGGCCCTCTTTTAGTGATCGCAGGAGCTGGCAGTGGTAAGACAAGGACATTAGTATGTCGGTTAGCCTACTTGGTAGCAAAGGGTACTCCTTCAGAAAAGATCCTTCTCCTCACCTTCACAAGAAGAGCAGCAAGGGAAATGATAGAGCGAGCAAGTGTCCTCTTAAAAACACCCGTAGAGAAAATTACAGGAGGTACTTTTCACTCCCTTTGTAATCTTATGCTTAGACAGTATGGCTCCCTTCTTGGCTTTAGCCCTAATTTTACTTTACTTGACCGGGGCGATATGGAAGACCTCTTAAATCTCACTAAAACGAGCTTAAAGCTGGGAGAAAAAAAGAAACTTTTTCCCAAAAAGGAATCATTGGCTAACATTTACAGTAAAATGATTAATCAAGGAAAAAGCCTTGAAGAAATCCTGGTAGAGGAATATCCTCAATTTCTTGAATTTGCCCCTGAAATTAAAAAAGTGATTGAGGAATATCAAAAATACAAAAGAAACCACCAACTTATGGATTATGATGACCTTTTACTAAATTGGGTTCTTCTTCTGCAAGACTTCCCTCAGATTAGGTCTGAGATTTCTAAGCGCTTTAATTTCATAATGGTAGATGAGTATCAAGATACCAATACCCTGCAAGGTGAAATTATTAAATATATGGCTGAGGGCCACGGCAATGTTATGGTTGTGGGAGATGATTCCCAAAGTATTTACGGCTTTAGAGGCGCAAACTATAGAAACATATTTGAATTTCCTAAACTTTTTCCTAATACCAAGATAATCAAATTGGAACAAAATTACAGAAGTACCCAACCTATTCTAAATTTAGCTAATGCAGTCATTGAAAATGCAACAATAAAATATACCAAGGTTTTATATACTCTAAAAAAAGGCGGAAAAAAACCTCTCCTATTTAGGGCAAAGGATGATCAGGAGGCAAGTGAATTTGTAGCAGATAAGATAATGGAATTAAGGGAGAAAGGGCTTAAACTTTCCCAAATAGCTGTACTTTTCCGATCTGCCTATCATTCCTACGATTTAGAAGTAGAGCTAACCAAAAGAGGTATCCCCTTCGTTAAATATGGTGGCTTAAAACTATTAGAAGCGGCGCACATAAAGGACCTCCTTGCTTTTATGAAAATTCTTCTAAATCCCAGAGATTTTCTCTCTTGGAATAGAATTCTTTTACTCTTAGAAGGCATAGGTCCGCGTACCGCTGAAAAAATTGTAAACCTTCTGAAAAATGAACCCATAGAAATTTTTCTATCTAAAGTTCCAGTGTATTTTCCTTTAGCAGAACTAAAAAAATTTATGGAACTTTATACCTCTCTTAAACCTTATGAAAAGGCACCTTCAGAAATCTTACAATCCCTTTGGGAATTCTATGAGCCTATCTTCCACCGAATCTATTATGAAGATTATTTTAGACGGATAAAAGATATAGAGGGACTTTTTGCCTTATCAGCTAAATATGCCACTTTAGACGAATTTCTCTCTGATTTGCTCCTTGAGCCAATTGATATACTTGAAACAGAAACCACTGAAGATAAGGAAGGAGATACCTTAGTTCTCTCTACCATTCATTCAGCAAAGGGACTTGAGTGGCACACTGTCTTTATACTCTCTCTCATAGAAGGAAGGTTTCCCTCTTTACATAGTCTTCAAAAAGAAGAAGAATTGGAAGAGGAAAGAAGGCTCTTTTATGTGGCAGTAACCAGAGCGAGAGAGGAACTTTTCCTAATTTCTCCCTTACTGGTTTACCTTCCTGGAGAAGGAAAAACTTTGGCTAAACCTTCAAGATTTATTAAGGAAATCCCTCAATCCCTTATGGAAGAAGTCTCTACCCAACTCTCTTCAAAGAAACCCTCAGTTAAAGCAGAAAAATATACCACTGATAGTGACCCCTTAGAGGGCTTATCAAAATTTAGGGTGGGGGATATAGTAAGGCATCCCCATTTTGGAGAGGGAGTTGTTCTTGAGATCTTAGGAGAAAAAATTAAAGTAAATTTCACCACAAAAGGCCCAACTCTTCTACACCTTAAATACACCCATTTAGAAAAATTGGTTTAGGAGAAACTTTATGAAAGAAAAAATCTCCCTTTCCATAAAATTAAAAGAAAGGGTTTTAAGTAAGAATATCGCTTTAAATTCCTTAAATCGCCTTCCTAAAGAAGTATACCAAAAATTGCCTTACCTATTAAATAATCTTCTTTTACTATACAACCTCAATATCTATAAGCCTGAAATGAAAATCCTTTCTGATAAAACTCTCTTTCTTAAAAAGACAGAAGCTCTTCCTAATTTTTCAGAAGCAGAAATCCTTCTCTTAATTTTACCTCTCTCAGACATACGATATATTCTTCAAACAAAAGTCTTGGAAGTAAGAGATGAGGGATATCTTTTAGAAATACAAGATCCGAGAACAGAGGAGCGAATACTTATAAAGGGATCGCAAGCTGCTTTCTTATATTTTATCCCACCTCAATATATCCAAGTCTTAATACAAAATCCCGATTATCACCTCCTTAGAGAAACCAACTTTATCCCAAGGGATAATGACTCTTCCTCAGAGCAATTAGAAGAAATCCATATGTACGACTTAATCTTAGATGCAACACATAGGATTGATGAGACCTTCAGGAAGCTCTTACATAAAACCTTCTTAGTCGGAAGGGTTATAGACCTATCAAAAGGAGGAGCCTGTGTGGAGACATCAGGCCGAATAAAATTAGATAGCCAAATTAATCTTTTTTATTTAGCCTTTAATTTCCCTCTTTTGCAAAGGGAATGTAAATTAGGGCTTTTTTCTCAATTAAAAGATATCTCCTATAGGGAGGAAAAAACTCGTTTTCACCTTGCCTTTCTTGTGGAACTTCATAAAAATTTTTGGGAATTTATAAAAAAAGCCTATTCCTCTTAAATCTTTTCATGATAGTAATTTAGCACATATTTCCTTTGAAACTAAAAGAGGTGCCCCTTTGGCTTGAAAATAGAGATGAGCTCTATCTTTTTCCTCTATAACTTTTATTAATTTGAGATCTTGTGAAATTGCTCTTCTAAATCTTGGAAGAAGAGAGAGGTCCTTAATTAAGAAATGAATGTATTTACCCTTTTCTTCTAAAGAGAGAATTTTTAATCTTTTCATAAGCAATTTCAATTCATAGATGGTGATTAAATTTTCTACTTCTTTTGGCAAGCTTCCATACTTATCTTGGAGAAAATCCATAAAGTAATGCAACTCTTGTAAATCCCTAATTAAGACAAGTTCACGATAAAGGCTTAATCTTTCCTCTGTATCAGGCACATAACTCGGAGGAATTAGGGCAGAGACTTTAAAATTTACCTCTGGTTCCCAATCAATGATTTCTTCACCCTTTAGACTCCGGATCGTATTTTCTAAGAGTTCCAAATAGAGCTCATAACCTACCTTATTTATATGGCCAGATTGTTGCATACCTAAGAGCTCCCCTGCTCCTCTTATTTTCAAATCACTCAAAGATAACTTAAATCCTGACCCAAGCTCTACAAATTGCATTAGGGCTTTTAGCCTTTTTTGAGCCTCCTCTGTAATACTTTTTAAATCAGGCACTAATAAATAACAAAAACCTTGTTCTCGCCCTCTTCCTACCCTTCCGCGTAACTGATAAATTTCAGCCAAGCCAAGCATATCGCTTCTATTTATAAAAATGGTGTTGGCAGAGGGGATATCTATTCCGCTACCAATAATGGGGGTACAAACAAGCATATCTATCTCATGATTTAAGAACTTATAGAGTCTTTTTTCTATAAGAGCTTCCTCCATTTGCCCATGGATTACCTCAGTTCTTACTCCTGGCACAAGTTTTCTCAGAAAATGGGCTAAATTATCTAAGCCCTTGATGCGAGGATTTACAAAGTAAATTTGTCCTCCTCGGTTTAACTCTTCCTCTATGGCGTTCTTAATAATTTCTGGTTCAAAGGTTGTAAGAAAAGTTTTAACAGGGAGTCTTCCTGGAGGTGGTGTTTCTATGAGTGAAAGGTCAAATATTCCAAGAAGGCTTAGCTGCAAACTTCTTGGTATAGGAGTGGCAGATAGTGAGAGTACCTTGACTTTCTTTTTTAACTGTTTTAACTTCTCCTTTTGTTTAACACCAAACCGGTGCTCTTCATCAATAACCACTAAACCTAAATCTTTAAAGATAACATCCTTGGAAAGGAGACGATGGGTGCCAACCACTACTTGAATGCTCCCTTCAGCTAATCCTTTTAACACTTCCCTTTGTTCTTTTTCAGAACGTAGTCTTGAGAGGATTCCTACTTTTATACCAAAAGGCTCCAAACGTCCTTTCATGTTACGAAAGTGTTGTTCTGCTAAAAGGGTGGTAGGAGTTAAAAGGGCAACCTGTTTTCCTGCATATGCAGTAACAAAGATGGCTCTTAAAGCAACCTCTGTTTTCCCAAAACCTACATCCCCAACTAAAAGCCTATCCATAGGTTTGGAACTAACCAAATCTTCTAAAACTTCTTCTATTGCCTTAAGCTGATCTGGAGTCTCTTCATAGGGAAAAGTTTGAACAAATTCAGCATAAGCTAAGCTGTTAAAGGGAATAGAAAAGCTCTCTAAGGCTTTTCTTTCTGCATAAAGTTTTAAGATTTCCTCTACAACCTCAGCTAATTTTTTCTCTACCTCTTTTCTTCTCTTAAGAAAAGTCTTTTTTCCTAACTTATCAAGGGGTGGGGCCTTATCTTCCACACCTACATAGGGATAGAGTTCAGAAAGTCTTGTAACAGGAAGATAAAGCTTATCGCCCTCTAAATATTCCACCTCTAAAAACTCGCCTTCAAAACCATCTACTTTAAGAGTTACTAATCCTTGAAATCTTCCAATTCCGTGAATTTTATGCACCACATAATCCCCAGGTTTAAGGTCCTCAAACCTTCTAAAATAATCTTTCCAACTTTTTTCAACCTCTCTTTTCTGAACCTTAAAAACCTTTTTCTTAAATAGCTCAATGTCTGAAGTAAGACATAGATTCCTCTCCTCCCAAATAAAACCCTCAGAGACCTCACCAAAGAAAATTTTTAGATTTTCTAAATTCTGTCCTCCTCTATATTCTAACCCTTTTATAATGGTTTCTTTACTTCTTTCCTCTTGGAGAAACAGTAATACCTCTACCCCTTCCTCAAGTTTTGATT
>JBKBRL010000242.1:0-1879 GCA_046292115.1 Caldimicrobium sp. | reverse complement strand
CCTGATATTGAAGAATTTATTACTGCTAACAGTAATCCTCAGGAATTACAAAACTTTAACCTTTCTGTGGGCATAAAGGACGATTTTGTCGAGGCTTTAAAAAAAGGAACCTTTTATTCTTTAATAAATCCAAGAACCGGCAAAGAAACTAGACGGATAGAGGCAGAGAAACTTTTTTCTTTAATATGTGAGATGGCTTGGTTAAGTGGAGATCCTGGTTTAATTTTTCTTGATACCATTAATCGCTTTAATCCTACTCCTCACTTAGGAAAAATTACAGCCACCAATCCCTGTGGCGAGCAACCGCTTTTACCTTATGAATCATGCAATTTAGGCTCAATCAATTTAGCAAACTTTGTTAAAGATAAAAAAATTCTCTGGGAAAAATTAAGAGAAACCATTCATTTGGCAGTAAGATTTTTAGATGATGTCATAGAAATAAATCATTTTCCCCATCCATTAATCACAAAGCACACTTTACTTACAAGAAAAATTGGCTTAGGAATTATGGGATTTGCAGATATGCTCATTAAAATGCAGATAAGCTATCAAGAGGACAGAGCTGTTGAGGTGGCTGAATCAGTAATGAAATTTATACAGGATGAATCCCTTAAGGCCTCAGCATATCTTGCCACTGAGAGAGGGGCCTTTCCTGCCTATCCTGGAAGCCTCTGGGATAAAAAGGGATATCCTCCTTTAAGAAATGCAACAACTACAACGATTGCACCCACTGGTAGCCTTTCTTTAATTGCAGGAGTATCCTCTGGGATTGAACCCCTCTTTGGTCTTTATTATGAAAGAAAAACTCTTGATGGCATAATTCTAAAGGAATTCCATCCCCTTTTGGTAGAAGTTTTAGAAAAAGAAGGCATTAAAGAAAAAGAAATAGAAAGCATTAAAGAAGAAATAAAAGAAAAAGGCTTGATAAGTAAAGTTCATATAAAAGAAAATCTTAAGCCTCTCTTTTACACGGCTTATGAGATCCCCCCTGAAAAACATTTAGCTATCCAACAGGCCTTTCAAAAATATACTCATAATGCAGTATCCAAAACTATTAATTTACCTGCATCTACTACAGTAGAAGAAGTTAAAAAAATTTTTCTTTTAGCCCATAATATGGGATTAAAGGGTCTCACAGTTTATAGATATGGATCTAAACCAGAGCAAGTAATCTACATAAAAGAAGAAACCACTAACAGGGCAGTTTGCCCTAAATGTGGAGAAGATTTAGAAATACATGGGTCCTGCTTTTTTTGTGGAGCTTGTGGTTATGATAAATGCCCATAAAGGAGGTTTATTTTGAAGGAAATCAATATAGCCTTACTTGGTTTTGGCACAGTTGGACAAGCGGTTTATCAGCTTTTAGAAACTAATAAAGAAACATTAAAAAATCGCTTAGGTGTAAACTTCAGAATAAAAAAAATCTTAGTAAGAGACCCTAAAAAAAGGAGAGAGTGCCCAGTACCAAAAGAGTCATTTACTACAAGCTTTGAAGAAATACTTAATGATCCAAGCATCCCCATTATTTGTGAATTAATGGGTGGAATAGAGCCAGCACGAAGTTATATCCTTTCTGCTTTAGAAAAGGGAAAACAAGTAATCACAGCAAATAAAGCTGTTTTAGCTGAAAAGGGGGGAGATATTTTTAAGACCGCAGAAAAAAATAGAGCTTTTCTTGGTTTTGAAGCATCAGTGGGAGGAGGCATACCTGTTATTAAAACTTTAAGAGAAGCTTTAGTAGGGAATAAAATTGAAAGGATTTTAGGTATAATAAATGGCACCACAAATTATATACTTACTCGAATGTTGGAACAGAGGCTTTCTTTTGAAAAAGCTCTAGAAGAAGCAAAACTTAAAGGCTATGCTGAAGCCGACCCAA
>JBKBRL010000241.1:0-1880 GCA_046292115.1 Caldimicrobium sp. | reverse complement strand
CTCCCACAGGCTCTACAGCTTATAATCTATCAGCAGGTGGCCCAGTAGTTCATCCTAAAGTAAAAGCCTTTATACTTACCCCTATCTGTTCCTTTAAAATTAATCATAAACCCTTTTTAATACCAGAAGATTACAAAGTAGAAATAGAAGTTACCGATACTAAAGAAGAAATTCATCTTCTTTTAGATGGGCAAGAAAATTGGTTAATCGAACCAGAATCTACGCTTCATTTTAGAAGAGCTGAAAAATTCCTTAAATTAGTCCCTTCTCCCTCAAAAACCTATTTAAAAATCCTTAAAGAAAAATTTAATTGGTAGGGTAACTTTTAGCTATTTTCTTCCTCTTTTTTAAAGAATTTTTCTGCTAATTCTTCTTTCTTTTGTAAGGCAGCTTCTTTTGCCTTTTCTATTGTTTCAACCACAGATTCCTTCTTTTTTTCCATAAAATCCTTGGCTGTACTTTTTAATTCTTCAAGCTCTGTTTCTGCTTTCTCTATTAATTCTGAAACCTTTTCTTTTACTAAGGAAGTTTCCTCTCTTAGTTTTTCTGCAGTCTCACCTGCTGTTTCTCTAATTTTTCTCCTTATTTCTGTCCCACTTGCAGGTGCGTATAGAAGCGCCACTACCGCTCCTACAACTGCTCCAGCCAAAAAGGCTAAGCAATAGGGTAATTTTTTTCCTTCCATTTTTTTCCCTCCTTTTAAATTTTAAAGATCTTTTTAAAACCTTTAACTATTTCAGATAAACCTGTAGAAATAGCATTAATCTCAATATAAGCTTTTTTAATAGAAAGATTAAAGTGTTCCAAAAATTGCTTCCCCATTGAGAGAGTGCTTGTAAATTCTTTTAATAAAGGATCAAGTCCCTGTGAAACTTGTATAGTTCTATTTTTTATTTCTGTAGATACACTTTTCGTATCCTTTAAAATCTCTCTTACATCTTCCATAGTAAAGTGTAAATCATCTTTGATTACCTCAATTTGCCCTTGAAGAAAATTTTCAAAATCTTTTATGGTATCTTTAACTTCATTTAGAATAGATGGAACAATTTTAAGTTCACTAATTATTTGATTGAGATTTTCTAAAGTCCCTTTAGCTACATCTAAGTTATCCTGTAGTTTTTCTGTAGAAAATTTAAGTTTTTCAATTAAAGCAGGAAGCAAAACTAAACTATCATTAAGTCTATTCACTAATTGAGAAACCTTTATGGCAACTACAAATAATATGAGTAAAGCTGATACAGCAAGTCCCAAAAAAACATATACAATATACTCCATAGGACGCTCCTAAAGCTTAATTATTTTAAAAATATAAGACATTTTTTAAATAAAGCAAGAATATCAAAGAATATTTTATTTTAATACCATTTTATCATTTCTGGATAAGCTTTTCGTATTATTTCGTTAGCTGGTATTAACCTAACTCCCAATTTTCTCAAACCATGACCATAAAGAGGGGATCTAAGGGTATAAAAAGCTTTGGGTTGTTCAAATTTTTCTAACTCCATAAGCTGAAAATCTATATCTTTAGTTTTTTCAACCTCATCAAAGCTTGTTTCTCTTATACATACCAATTCAACTTTTATTAATTCCGGAGTAAGATTACCCAATTCAACTTCAACAGAGACAATAAGCTCTGATTCTTCCCAGATAACTTCACTTTCAATGTTGGTCGTAAATTTAAGGATTTTAATTTTATCCCAATTTTCTGTAAGAATTTGTCTTTCTTTTTCTAATTTCCTCAGGAAAGTATAATTATCTGCTGAGAGCAATTTTTCTGTTTTAAACATAGGTTCATAAAATTTCTTGAAGTATTCTAATAGAACTCTATTTATAGAAAAATTTTTACAGGCAGTGTAAAGGGCTCTTTTCATTTTTTTCAC
>JBKBRL010000240.1:0-1899 GCA_046292115.1 Caldimicrobium sp. | reverse complement strand
TATATCTAAAAAAAGAGCCTTTTCTTCATTTTCTAAATAGTATTCTAATAATTTAAATCTTTCATTCACTTTCACCTCTCCCTTTTAATAAATTACGGGAGAAAACTTCTTTTTTAAATTTTCTATTTCCTTTTCCAGTTGTTCTTTCTCTTTTTCTTTTAAAAGATCTTCTTTAATCCTATCTTTAACTGACTCAAAGGAAAGTTGTGACGCTGGAATCTTTTTAACTACCTTTACTATATGATATCCGTATGGGGATCTTATAGGTTCGCTAATCTCACCCACTTTTAAGGAAAATACCTTTTCTTCAAATTCTGGGATAGTATCCCCTTTTCTTAGTATCCCTAAATCTCCACCTTTATCTCTTGAGGCAAGATCATCTGAATGAAGCTTAGCTAACTCCTCAAATTTTGCTCCTTTTAGCAATTGTGCTCTTATTTGTTTTGCCCTATTTAAAGCTCTTTCTTCAGCCACTTTTCCTTCTTTGCTATCAACAAAAATTAGAATATGTTTTAATTGAACCCCTTCAGGCACTATATAATTGGATTTATTTTTTTCATAATACTGCCTCATTTCCTCTTCAGTCACGGTTAGATTTGACAATTTACGTTGTAAAAATTCTTCTGCAAGGAGCATTTTTTCATTTTCAAGAATTTTATTCTTAATACTTGGATTGGTATCTAATTTCTCTTCCTTTGCCGCCAAAGCTAATAAGGAAATATTAATCCATCTCTCTATTAAAGTTTTTTGTATTTGACTTTTTAATTCAGGTTTTACTTTTAAAATTTCCCTAACTTTGGGATCACTTTTCATTATATCTTCCAGATCTTCCTCAAATAATTTATAAGGCCCCACTTCGGCTAAAACTTTCCCTGCTAAAGCTAACTTTACTGGCAAACTCCATAGGCAAAAAAAACTCAATCCTAAGATCAAAAGTAGCTTTCTCATAAATCCTCCCTTAGTTTTTAATTTTAGTTCTTGGTGGATAGAAGCCAGAGGGTGCTGTAATTCCAGGATAGATAAATGAATCTTTTCCTATTAAGGTTCCTGGAAGTAGTACAGCATTACAACCTGTCTGAACCCTATCTCCAAGTATAGCTCCCAATTTTTTTAGCCCAGTGTTTATTTTTTCTCCTTTCATTTCTAAGATAATTTCTTTGCGCAAAAATTTCAAATTGGCAAGCTTTGTGCCTGCTCCAAGGTTTACTTCTGCTCCAAGGATACTATCTCCCACATAGGCAAAATGGGCAGCCTTTGCCCCTTGGAGGAAGATACTGTTTTTCACCTCTGTGGTATGCCCAATTACCGCACCCTTTCCTGTATAGACAGACCCCCTCACATAAGCAGCATGTCTAACTTGGGTTCTACATGAAAAGTAACAGGGCTCCTCTAAATAAGCAAATGGTTCAACCACCACCCCTTCTCCAAAATAAAACTTACTACCTTTAATATAAACACCTGCTTTAAGTATAGCTCCCTTTAGCTTTTCTCCCTTGAAATAAAATCCATCCTTTTCTTTCTTTAACTCCCTTAAGGCAATAATCTCACCTTCAAGAGTTACAAATAAGGCTTCTGAAAGTGGATTTTCCTTAGGGATGAGCTTAGGTATTTCGGGCATAGAATTAAAGAGATATTCTTTTAAGATTTTTAACACTTCCCATGGAGGTGCACTTTCTAACAGAGGTCCTATGAACTCATCACCTAAAGCTTCAAAAAAATCTTTTATTATAGCTTGCCAAATCATTAATTTTTTATTATACACCTTACCAATAGACTTGTCAAAAAGATTTTTTGAATTAAAATATTAAAAGTAATTGGCCCCTGTAGCTCAACGGGATAGAGCAGCGGATTTCTAATCCGCAGGTTGGGGGTTCGAGTCCCTCCGGGGGCGCTTTTTTT
>JBKBRL010000239.1:0-1910 GCA_046292115.1 Caldimicrobium sp. | reverse complement strand
ATCCCGATTTAAAAATAAAGGAAAGGATTTCCTTTTCAGTAAGTTTTTTTACTTCTTCTTCAGTAATAAATCCTTTTTCTATGGCTTTTTTCTTTATCTTTTCAATATCTATTCCTTTACCATCATCTTCTATTTCTATTACAACCTGTCCACCTTCATGATAAGCTCTCAAATAGAGATTACCTTCTAAAGGCTTTCCAACTTGTGCCCTAACTTCTTCTGGTTCAATTCCGTGATCTATAGCATTTCTTACTAAATGCGTTAATGGATCTTTAATAGCTTCAATTATAGATCTATCAAGTTCTGTATCTGCTCCTTCAATGTAAAGATTTACTTTCTTATTTAATGTACGAGCAAGGTCTCTCACAATCCTTGGGAATTTGTTAAAAACTACAGCAATGGGCTGCATCCTTGTTTTCATTATAGTTTCTTGAAGTTCTGTTGTTACCATAGATAAAGTTTGTACTGAGCGCTGTAGCTCTGGTTCGTTTAGGCGATTAGAAAGTTGAACTACTCTATTTCTGGCTAAAACTAATTCCCCTGCAAGGTTCATAAGTAAGTCTAAAAGCTTTACATCCACTTTGACATGTGTTTCCGTAAGCTGAATTTGAGGTGTTACACCTCCCACTTTTTCAGCTTTTTCTTCTTTAGTAATTTCCTTTTTAGGGGTTATCTCTTTTGTTTCTATCTTTTCTGCCTGCACCTTGTCTTCTGAAGAAGTTATATCTTTTTCTAAGATACTTTCAGAAACTTTCGTTGCCTCTTCTTTTACCTCCTCTTCTTTTTTCTCCTGCTTTGTTTTATTAATTTTCTCTCCTCTCTTCAGTTTGTCGCTTAAATTTGAAAGCTCTACTAAAAACTCTAAAATTCTATCTTCCATTGGCTCACTTTTGTGCTCCTCTAAGTAGGCCACAATATATTTGATTTCATCTAAACATTTTAATAAAACATCAATTATTTCCTCATCAGCACTAATTACCCCATCTCTTAATTTAGCAAGTATATCTTCTGCAAAATGAGCTATCCCTTCTAAAGTTTTAAAACCAAAAAAACCAGCAGCACCCTTAAGAGAATGCATGGTTCTAAAAAGGCTCTTTAATATCTCTACATTTCCTCTTTCCTTTTCAAGTTCTATAAACTCTTCCTCCATTTTGGCAATTCCATCTTTTGCTTCAACCAAAAAATCTTTCAAAATATCCTCATCTACCATATTTATCCCCCTTAAAAATTTTATACTACTTACATCCTAACCTTGTGCATTCTCTTAATATCTCTTTCAAACTTCCAATTAGTGTATTAAAAGTTGGGATAACTTCATTTTCTATAAATTTTAAAACTTCTTCTTTATTTTCTATTTTAACTTCCCTTTCAAATCTCTCAACAAGTCCGTGTAATTTTGCATGGGGCTCATCCAAGGCAGATAAGATTTTAAAAACAGGGGTCCCACTTAGTTTTTTCTCTAAGTATTGCATAGACCTACCTAACAAACATCTCCTATAAACCCTTTCAACTTGTGGTGGTTTACCCATTAAAAGATCTTTTATAAAATTTGTTTTCCAGTTAATATGACCTAACTAAAGATATCACACCCATTTGAGCTAAAATTTCATCAGATAGGGCTTTTATATCAGCCTCAATATCTTCCTCTGTATGCTTTAAAGTTCCTCCTATTTCTGCAAGAGTGCTATACTAATTTTCAAGTCTCCTGTTATTTTTTCTAAAGTTACAGAATCATTAGTTAGCGCTTCTATTTCAGAGATGAGATTAAAACTTTTTTCTTTTTTTCATAACATTTTCAATAATACTATTTATGCAGTTTGTTCTTCTACTGCATTGGCAATCACAGAGGTTGAATTTTCTACATCAATAGCTAATTCTTTACTTTCTTTTGTTTCCTTAGCAACGGCACT
>JBKBRL010000238.1:0-1913 GCA_046292115.1 Caldimicrobium sp. | reverse complement strand
GGACCTATAAAAAGAGGACAATTTATCTAATTACAGGAGCAAATGATGGGATGTTACACGCCTTTAGAGTAGGTTATTTTAACGAGACAGGAGATCCTAATAAACCATTGAGACTTATTGATGCTTTTAGTACAACCAGTATTTCCAATATTGGAAAGGAAGAATGGGCTTTTATCCCAAGGAACGCCATTCCTTACCTTATTTGGTATGGCCATAGCGGTTATTGTCGGGTTCCTATTATAGATTATAGAACCTTCGTGGTTGACGCCTCAATAGGTGGTGAGGCAAATGTTGAGAAAACGGCTGGCTCTTGGAGGACTCTACTAATCGGTGTTATGGGCTTTGGTGGAAAACAATTGGCAAGTTACAGCTCTTCTATTTTCGTACTTGACTTAACAGATTGGTTGAATGGAAATACTGATAAGCCCACACTGCTTTGGGAAAAAACTTTGCCAGATAATACCCTTACCCTTTCTTTTCCAGTAGTAGTTAGAAGGGGTGAACCTGCTAAAAACGGAGATTGGTATGTAGTTATTGGTTCAGGGCCAAAGGATCCGAAAGGAGAGACCTTTGTAACTAATCCAAAGATTTATGTATTTAATCTCAGAGATGGAAGCTTGGTACAAGGGATGTCTATACCCGATGCCCAAAATATGGCAGTGGGTGACCTATATGCAGCGGATGTAGATAATGATTATCAAGATGATGTAATTTATTTTGGAACCTATAGTACCTCTACGGGAAATCTTTATAGAATGAAATTGTCTGACTTTTCCATTAGTAAAGCCTTTACTGTTAATGCTCCCATTTTTGCAGCACCAAATATTACAAAAGGGGAGAGAGATACCTTTTGGGTGTATTTCGCAACAGGAAGATTTCTTAGGACGGAAGATAAAGATTTTAACTATACAAATTATTTAGTTGGGTTTAAGGATGAATGTATAAAGGGCGCTTGTACAACTACTTATACATTAAATGATCTTTTAGATAGAACTAATTTTGATTATAGTAATAGAATTATAGCAAGAACTGAATTTACTTGTATGTGTAGTTGGGATGGGTGTAGGCAAGAGGAAGTAGTAGTTGATTCTTATTATAATGGAACGAGTCCTTCGGAGCCACCTCGTGGCTGGTATCATAGACTAACAAACAATGCCACTCATAAGGAGATGATTTACAGCCAACCCTTTGTTTTTGGAAGGAATCTTGATGCCTTGATCTTTAGAACTTCAGAAGATATTTGTAAAATTGGCGGAGAAACTTATTTTATGGCACTTTGTTATAACACTGGTGCCCTATGCCCCAAGCCCTCTGTAATAACGACAGTTGACAAATTCAATCAGGTTAAAATTTTTCTTGCGCAAGGTGCACCTCCCTTCGGTCAGCCTTTTGTTATAACTTTAGTAGGTAAAGATACTTATACTGTAATAACAAGTATAGGAGGTACTCTAACCAGCTTAGGACGCGGGCTTTCTGAAACAAGCAGGTTTATTTTATGGATAGAAAAATAAAAGGTGTTACCCTTTTAGAAGTTTTGACGGTAATAGCAATTTTCTGCATCCTTTCTTTATATTTCATAGAAGAATTTATAAATTACCAGATAACACAGAAGCTTAGGGCTGAAGCTGAAGTCTTAAGAAAAAACTTAAATTATATTAAAACTCAATCTATGATAGGTCTAAAGCCTTATGGATTTTGCTATGATCCTGGGGTTGGATTTTGTAATATCACTAAAGGATTTTGCTTTGGAGTGGATGAAAATGGAGACAAGAAAATAGATAAAATTATTCTCAGGCAGGATTTAAAAAAAGATTTAAAATTTGTTTTTGAGTTGGACATCACAAATAATGGAACACTTACTTGTCCTAATGCAATTTTTTTTGATAGGAAAGGAGAAATTATCTCAAGTGGAA
>JBKBRL010000237.1:0-1915 GCA_046292115.1 Caldimicrobium sp. | reverse complement strand
GTTCTATGAATTTGCTTGAAATAAAGGACCTTTGGGTAGAGGTGGAGGGAAAGTTAGTATTAAAGGGAATTAATTTAACCTTACCTGTGGGAGAAACTCATATTATTTTTGGCAGAAATGGCTCTGGTAAAACTACTCTTCTTATGACTCTTATGGGATTTCCTACTTATAAAGTCCAAGCTGGACAAATTATATTTAAAGGAGAGGACATAACCAGTCTTCCACCTTATGAGAGGGCAAGGAAAGGCATCGGAATTATGTTTCAGAGACCCCCTACGATAAAGGGGGTTAAATTAAGGGACCTCCTTAAACTTTGTGCTAAAAAAAATGGTGCAAAAATTGAGGAATTAGCCCGAGCCTTTCATTTTGAAGAATTTTTGGAAAGAGAGGTCAATAAAGGTTTTTCTGGAGGAGAAATAAAAAAAAGCGAGCTATTACAATTGTTTATGCAAGACCCAGATTTAGTGCTTTTAGATGAACCTGAATCAGGCGTTGATTTAGAAAATATCCATTTAATTGGCACCATGATTAAAAGAATTCTTCAAAAGGATGTACATTATCCAAGGCAAAAAAGTGGGTTAATTATTACCCATACAGGATTAATACTTAAATATGTTACTGCAGACAAAGGTTATGTTATTATGAATGGCGAAATTTATTGCCACGGTAATCCAATGGAAATATTTGAAGGTATCCAAAAGTATGGCTATGAAGGATGTCAACAATGCTTAAGAAGGCTTGAGAAATAACAAAGGAGGTAAAAATGAAATTTCAGATAGATCCTAAGGTGTATAAATCAGCTAAAGAAGCCCAAAGTTTAGAAGATATTTCTGCACTTTCCCCTGAGGAAAGAGAACGATTAAAGATATTAGGAGTAGATGAAAATATACCCCATGAAGGAGAATATGTACAAGTAGATGCCAAAGCTCTCTTATGTAGAAAGAAAGTTGAGGGCCTTGAAATTATGCCCATTCGGGAGGCTATGAAAAAATTTAAAGATTTTGATAAATACTATTGGAAAATACTTTCACCAGAAAAAGATGAATTCACAAAGGCTACGGCAGAAGATCTAGATGATGGCTATTTCATAAGGGTTTTACCTAAAGTGAAACTTACTTTTCCTGTTCAAACTTGTTTGTATATCCGCACTGATCAAATAGCTCAAAAGGTGCATAATATTGTTATTGTAGAGGAAGGAGCAGAGCTAAATCTTTTAACTTCTTGCTCCGTGCATCCTCATATTAGTTCAGCCTTACATATTGGCATTTCGGAGTTTTATGTAAAAAAGCAGGGGAAATTAACTTTCACTATGGTGCATATGTGGGGAGAAAATATCGCTGTGAGACCAAGAACAGGAATTTTAGTAGAAGAAGGAGGAACCTATATTTCTACCTATGTGAGTCTCTTTCCCGTAAAAACTATTCAAACTTCTCCTATTTGTAGACTTTCTGGAGAAGGGGCAAGGGCTTCCTTTATTAGTATCATTGCTAACCATCCCGGGTCCCACCTTGATATAGGTGGAGAAGTTTATTTAGAGGCTGAAAATACTTCCACTGAAATTATCTCCAGAAATGTTATTTATGGAGGAACAAATATTGCACGGGGGAAAATAATTGCGCTTAGTCCTAAGGTAAAAGGGCATTTAGAATGTCAAGGCCTAATGTTAAGTGATAAAGGTTGGATGCAAGCTATACCCGAGCTTCAAAGTAAATTTTCCGAAGTGGAACTCACCCATGAGGCTGCAGTAGGAAAAATTGCAAGAGAAGAAGTAGAATATCTTATGGCAAGAGGTCTAACAGAAGAGGAAGCAACTTCCTTGATTGTAAAAGGTTTTCTCACTGTAAAAATTGAAGGGTTATCTAAGGAGCTTCAAGCCCAAATTGATAAAACCTTGGAATTAGCAAAATTAGGATTT
>JBKBRL010000236.1:0-1915 GCA_046292115.1 Caldimicrobium sp. | reverse complement strand
CAATGGTTTCACAATCTTCCTCAGTTACCATACAATCTTGAGCCACATCAACTAATTTTCTTGTTAAATATCCAGCATTAGCCGTTTTTAGAGCAGTATCTGCCAGTCCCTTCCTTGCCCCGTGCGTAGATACGAAATATTCTAACACGGAAAGCCCTTCACGGAAATTGCTCTTAATAGGTGTTTCTATGATGGCACCAGATGGTTTTGCCATAAGACCACGCATACCGGCTAGCTGTCTAATCTGATCCTTTGATCCACGGGCTCCTGAAAAGGCCATTATATAAACAGGATTAAAACTTGGACCTGTTACCTCTTCTCCTTTGGGTCCCACATAAACCTTCGTCTCCATTTTCTTGATCATTTCTTCTGTTATTTTCTCTGTTGTCGACGCCCAAATATCAATAGCCTTATTATACCTTTCCGAATCAGTAATTAAGCCCTCTTGATATTGTTCCCAAAGTTCTGCTATTTTTTTCTCTGCCATTTTTAAAATCTCAACTTTCTTTTCTGGAATAGTTAAGTAATCTACTGAAATAGATATTCCTGCACGAGTGGCCATCTTAAAACCAAGATCTTTGATTTTATCAGCAAAAATTACCGTCTTTTTTAGGCCTGCTCTTCTATAGGAAATATTAATTAACTCCTGTAGTTCCTTTTTTCTAAGAGGTTTGTTATATTCTTCAAAGGGTATTTCTTCAGGTACTATAGTTGAAAAAATAACTCTTCCCACGGTTGTATCTACTAATTTACCATTCATTCTAACTTTAATTTTAGCTTGCAAATGCACTTCCCCTAAACTATATGCCAGAAAAACCTCATCTATATCTTTAAAAATCTTACCCTCCCCTTTAGCAAAGGGTCTTTCCATAGTCATATAAAAGCAACCTAAAACCATATCCTGAGTGGGATATACCACAGGAATTCCATTAGCAGGAAGCAAGATGTTATTAGTAGAAAGGATAAGTACTCTATTTTCCACCTGAGCTTCTACCGAGAGTGGAACATGTACCGCCATCTGATCTCCATCAAAGTCTGCATTATAAGCTACACAAACTAAAGGATGAAGTTGAATAGCTTTGCTATCAATGAGAACTGGCTCAAATGCTTGAATACCAAGTCTATGAAGAGTAGGCGCTCTGTTTAACATAACGGGATGCTCTCTTACTATTTCCTCCAAAGCATCCCATACCACCATATGCTCATCTTCTACCAGTTTTTTGGCTATTTTAATGTTGGTAGCATATCCATTTCTTTCAAGCCATCCATAAATAAATGGCTTAAATAATTCTAAAGCCATCTTTTTAGGAAGTCCGCATTGATGCATCTTCAACTCAGGTCCTGCCACGATCACAGACCTTCCCGAAAAATCTACTCGCTTTCCTAAAAGATTTTGCCTAAATCTTCCTTGTTTTCCCTTTAAAACATCCGTTAAGCTCTTAAGAGGTCTTCTATTAGCACCTGTTACTGGTCTTCCTCTCCTTCCATTATCAAAAAGGGCATCAACTGCCTCCTGAAGCATTCTTTTTTCATTTTTCAAAATAATCTCTGGTGCATCTAACTCAATCAATTTCTTCAACCTTACATTTCTATTAATAACTCTTCTATATAAATCGTTTAAATCAGAGGTTGCAAATCTTCCGCCTTCTAAGGGAACAAGAGGTCTTAGCTCTGGGGGAATGACAGGAATAGCTTGCAGTATCATCCATTCAGGTCTATTTCCCGATTCAAGAAAATATCTTATAAGTTGAAGTCTTTTCCCTAATTTTTTTCTTCTTGATTCACTATGGGTTGTTTGGATTTCTACTGCAATATCCTTAGCTAATTTTTATAAATAAAACTTTTTTAAAATTTGAAAGATATCCACAGCACCAGTTAAGATTTTAAAATTTGTTAAAAGGGTGTCCAATAAATA
>JBKBRL010000235.1:0-1926 GCA_046292115.1 Caldimicrobium sp. | reverse complement strand
TCTTTCAGCCGAGGTTGAATCCATAGGATCATGCCCAGCAATATGATTTAAAAGATAAGCAACATCTTCCGTGGTTAAGCCAAAAGGTCCTATTTGATCCAGAGACGAAGCAAAGGCAACTAATCCAAAGCGAGAGACTAATCCATAGGTTGGTTTCATCCCTACAACACCACAGAAAGCTGCAGGTTGTCTAATGGAGCCACCAGTATCTGATCCTAAGGATCCTAAACAAAGCCTCAGGGCTACGGAAACTGCTGATCCACCAGAAGAACCTCCAGGAACCCTCTCAAGATCCCAAGGATTTCTTGTAGGGAAAAAGGCAGAGTTTTCTGTAGAAGACCCCATAGCAAATTCATCCATATTAGTTTTACCAAGAAAAATAGCTCCTGCAGATTTTAATCTCTTTATAACCGTTGCGTCATAGGGAGCTTTATAATTGGCCAATATTTTTGAAGCACAGGTGGTAGGATGCCCCTCGATTAAGATATTATCCTTTATGGAGAGAGGAATTCCACAAAGAGGTCCTGGTTTACCTTCTGCGAGGCGTTTATCTGCCTCTTCAGCTTGTTTTAATGCCCACTCTTCATTAACATACAAAAAAGCTTTCACTATAGGATCATATTTTTTTATTTGTGCAAGAGAAGCTTCAGTTAACTCTTTACTGGTTAATTTTTTTTCTAATAATAACTGCTTAGCTTTAAGGATGGTCAGGTCTTTTATGTCTACAGCCATGTTTAGCTCCCTAATAAACTTTAAGGTGCCTTCACTACCTTTGGAACAACAATAGATGTGTCCTTTAGCTCTGGGGCATTCTCCAAAAGGCCCTCAATATTGTTAAAAGGCTTAACTTCGTCTTCTCTAAAGGGGGTTTTCTTTTTATAAGGGTGAAAGGTTGGCTCAATTTGAGAAGTGTCTACTAATTTTAATTCTTCAAAATAGTTGAGAATCTTTGACAACTCTTCAGAAAAAGAACCTAATTCCTCTTCTGAGAATTCTAAACGGGCAAGGTGGGCAATCTTTTTAACTTCCTCTTTAGTAATTGACATAAAATTCCCTCTTTGTTCATTAGGTATATCTCAATTATAATACAAAAATTGCCTCTTACAACCTATGGTTAAATTTTTTTAAGCTTAGTTAAAATTGAGTATGAAAATTTTTAGTCTATGAGGTCTGCGGTAGAAGTATAAACTTCTGCAATGAGAATTTTTAATAATATTAATTATTAAAACATAATAACCTTGTTATTAGATAGAAAATTTAATATAATGTGAAATATGATGGAAAATGAGTTAAAGTCAAATTGTGAATTGGTTATGGAGCGTATAGAAAAAGCTTGTTTTAGAGCAGGAAGAAAACCAGAGGAAATTAAAATACTTGGTGCCAGTAAAAAACAGGACCCAAGAAAAATTAGAATTTTATACCACCTGGGAATCAAAATTTTTGGAGAAAATTATGTTCAGGAGGCTGAAAAAAAGAAAGCTTATCTTTCTGACTTAGATATTGAGTGGCACTTCATTGGAAGACTTCAGAGAAATAAGGTAAAAAAAGCTATAAATATATTCCATCTCATAGAAACCGTAGATAGAATTGAGGTAGCTTTAGAATTAGAAAAAAGGTTGAGTGTCTTAGGTAAAAGACTGCCAGTATTTATTGAAGTAAATGTTGGGGAAGAGGAAACAAAGGGAGGTGTTAAACCTGACAATCTTTTATCCTTCGTGGAATCAATAATAGAGCTTAAGCATTTAGAAATAAAGGGGCTTATGTGTCTTCCCCCTTTAGAGGAAAATATTGAGTTGGCACGTCCCTATTTTAGATTAATGAGAAAACTTTTTGAAAAGGTAAAGCCCCTATGTGGTGATAACTTTACAGAGCTTTCAATGGGCACAAGCCACGACTTTGAAATCGCTATAGAAGAGGGTGCAACAC
>JBKBRL010000234.1:0-1929 GCA_046292115.1 Caldimicrobium sp. | reverse complement strand
TAAAAGTGGTGGAAGAGAAGATCAGCTATCTACAAGAAAGGGGTTGGATTTTTATAGGGTAAAAGCTCTCCTAAAAATTTACAAATTGTATTTTTCTTTGTTAAAACCTGAAGAAAAGTTACTTATCCTCTCTGAGGCAAAACGAAAGAGTCATCTTTTTATAAAGGGTGCCTATAAACATGGAAATTTGGTGAAAATATTTGAACTAAATAAACTCTATCAAAATTTAGAAAATTTTTTGCCATAAAAACCACCTATGATGGAATGGAGAGAAAATTTTTTAAAAATTATTGAGTCCCTTAGTAGAAATAATTACAGTCTCCTTGTAAAAAGCAAACCTGAACGCACCTTCCTTGAATTGTTAAAAAGAGCTCCTACTCATTTCCCCAAAAACTACCTCATAAGCTTAGAAAAACTTTGTAGTAATTTTGACAATCTCCCTTTAGAGGAAAAAAAAGATAGATTAGTAAAACTTAAGGAGCTATTATTAAATCCTTCTCTGTGTTCGGCAACACTTAAAATTGAGACTGGACCTATTCCAGATTTGCCTACCTATAGAGCCCATAAAGAGCTCCTTTCTACCCCTCTTACCTCTGTTAAAAATATTGGACCCAAACTCTTTAAAAAATTAGCAAAAAGGGGCTTAAATACAGTTTATGACCTTTTATACTTTTTACCCAAACACTATGAAGACCGTAGGAAAATATCACCCATCGGAGAATTAAGAGAAGATACACAAGCTGTGGTCTTTGGTGAAATTTTAAGAAGCGGTGTCAACTTTTATGGGAGAAGGAAAACTTATGAAGTCCTACTAACAGATGGCACAGGTTTTCTCGTTTTAAAATGGTTTAATTTTAATGAGAAAGTTTGGAAAGCCCTCTATCCTATAGGAAAAAGAATCTATGCTATTGGTGAGGTAAAACGTTTTCTTAAGACTTTAGAGATGCATCATCCAGAAACGCTTAATGAAGAGGATGAACATAAAGTTGAAAGAGATTTAGGAAGAATTATACCTATCTACCCGGGAATAGAAAATATTCCAGAAAAAAAACTACGCAATCTCATTCAAGAAATTGTTAAGGACTATGTAGATTATGTAGACAATTTAATACCACCAGAGATACTTGAAACCTATGGTCTCTTACCATTAAAGGAAGCCTTAAAGCAATTACATCTACCAGATTCTAATATTTCCGTAGAGGAATTATTAAATGAAAACAATATATTTTACAAAAGTATAGCCTTTGATGAGTTCTTTTTTTTAGAATTAGGCTTAGCTCTTAGGAAGAGTAAAATTGCTCAAACAAAAGGAATAGCTTTTCGAGTAGAAAGCCTATTAGTGGAAGAATTTTTAAAAAAACTCCCCTTTGAGTTAACTCAAGATCAAAAAAAAGTTATAGAAGAAATTAAAGCTGATATGGAAAAGCCAGTGCCTATGAACAGACTTGTACAAGGAGATGTGGGATGTGGAAAAACTGTTGTGGCTTTTATAGCAGCACTTATTGCCATTGATAATGGATATCAAGTTGCCCTTATGGCACCAACAGAGATCTTAGCAGAACAACACTTTCGCAATTTTAGACAATATGCTCAACTAATGAGTATACAATGTGCTCTTCTCACAGGAGGAACTCTTCCCTCTAAAAAAAGAGAGATATACCATGGATTATCCACAGGTTATATAAAATTTGTAATAGGAACCCATGCTCTTTTTCAAGAAACTGTGGAGTTTAAAAAACTTGGATTAGTAATTATCGACGAACAACACCGCTTTGGTGTGCTACAAAGAGCTGCCCTAAGAGAAAAGGCCAAAGATTGCCTGCCCGATACCCTCGTTATGACGGCAACCCCTATACCAAGAACCCTTGCCCTCACTGTTTACGGAGATTTAGAATTATCCCTTATTAAAGAAATGCCAAAAGGTAGAAA
>JBKBRL010000233.1:0-1946 GCA_046292115.1 Caldimicrobium sp. | reverse complement strand
AGAGAGGTTGTGGAATTAGTAGTAAAATCTGCTCAAGACCGCATAAAAGAACTTATTGAATGGGGTGTTTCTTTTGATAAAGATCCTCAGAATCCCTCTCGCTTTCACTTAACTTTAGAAGGCGGGCATTCTAAACATAGAATTCTCCATGTAGGTGATTACACTGGAAGAGCTATTGAAAGGGTTCTTGTAGAAAGATGTATTTCTTCAAAAAATATAACCCTTCTTGAACATCATTTCGCAATAGAACTTATTTTAGATCAAGGCTGTGCCAAAAATTCCTGTAAAGTCGACGGTGTATATGTTTTAGATTTAGAGCATTCTAAAATAAAAATTTTTTTAGCTCCTGTTATAGCCCTTTGCACAGGTGGTGCAGGAAAAGTTTATCTGTATACCAGTAATCCTGATACAGCAACTGGTGATGGCATTGCTTTAGCCTATAATGCTGGAGTAACCATTGCTAATATGGAGTTTGTGCAATTCCATCCTACTTGTTTATACCATCCTCGGGCAAAAAATTTTCTTATCAGTGAAGCATTAAGAGGAGAGGGAGGAATTTTATTGAATCCTGAAGGAAAACCCTTTATGCATAAATATGATCCTATAAGAAGAGAACTTGCCCCAAGAGATGTAGTGACAAGGGCTATTGACATGGAATTAAAACAGAGTGGTGGGGAATGTGTTTATTTAGACATAACCCATCTTCCTTCAGATTATATCAAAAAAAGATTCCCTTATATATATGAAACCTGTTTAAAATTTGGTATTGATATTACTTCTCAGCCTATACCTGTGGTTCCTGCAGCTCACTATTTATGTGGAGGGATAAAAACCAATATTTTTGCCCAAACGGATATACCTAATCTCTTTGCCCTTGGCGAATGTGCCTGCACTGGACTTCACGGAGCAAACCGTTTGGCCTCGAATTCCTTATTAGAAGCCTTAGTTTTTGCCCACCAAGCATATCTAAAAATAAAAGAACTGTTTCCTACCCTTAAAAAGGAAAAATTTAACCTTCCCAAATTAAAAGAGCCAGAAATAAAAGAAATTAGAGAAGAAAAAGTTTTCATCTCCCATAACTGGGATTTAATAAGAAAAATTATGTGGGATTTTGTGGGCATAGTAAGAACTACTAAAATGCTCAATTTTGCTTATAAAAGAATTAGTCTTATTAACCAGGAGATAGAAGAAAATTGGAGAGGCCTCTACTTAGATTTAGATGTAATGGAGCTTAAAAATATAGCTTTAGTAGCAGAACTCATTATAAAAAGTGCTCAAATGCGAAAAGAATCCAGAGGTACACATTTTATAGTAGATTACCCTCGAAAATCAAAAAAATATGAAAAGGACACCTTCTTAAAAAAATTTTCATAAATTTTTTGAAAATTACCTTTACAAAACCACCTCTTTTTGGTAAAATTTATCAAATTAAACACTTGGAGGACCTATGAAGGTGATCTTTGATCCTGATATAAGTGAAGATTTAAAAAGTGAATTATTTAAAACCATAGAAGAAGAAAAGATCGGAGAATTTTGTAAGGTCTGTGGTGCTGATACCTTATATGTAGCCTTGCTGGATAAAACGATTGATGTGAAATGTTATGAGTGTGGATTTTCCTATTTAGAAATTGAACTTTCAGAGGAATAAGTCTCTAAAAGGGATAACGAAGACAGGCATAGGCATTGTGTCCATGAATAGATTCCATATTTTCCGCTTCAACTCTAAACCAAAATATATCTTTTTTTTCCAAAAGTTTTCCAGCAACTCCCCTTACAACATCTTCAACAAACTTGGGATTTTCATAGGCTCTTTCTGTAACATATTTTTCATCTGGCCTTTTTAGAAGGGGATAAACTGGGGATGAGCCAGCAGCTTCAGCTATCTCAATCAATTCTTCCAACCATAGAAAACTTTTAGATCTTACGGCAATTGTAACCAAACCTCT
>JBKBRL010000021.1:7989-8236 GCA_046292115.1 Caldimicrobium sp. | reverse complement strand
CTAAGATTTGGTTTTTTTTTCCCCAAAATAGATAATTAATGGAACTGCTAAGGCTGAAACTAATATTGCCCCTATAGGATAGAGAGCTTCACTCATTTTTCTCCTCTCCCAGTAAACACAGCTCCTCAAAAGATAAAGATTTCTTAATTCTATAGTAGTTAACTACTAAAATTAACCCAATAGCAAAAGATCCTGCCGATATGGCAAGTCCAATTAGCACTACCATTTTTCCCTTAATATCACCTAA
>JBKBRL010000021.1:0-7979 GCA_046292115.1 Caldimicrobium sp. | reverse complement strand
AAAGAAGATTGACACCATTAAAGGCAATCTCAAGGGCAAGAATAGCTATTAAAAGATTCCTTTTAGTTAAAAAGAGTGCTATTCCTAAAAAAATTACTATCGCACTTATGAGATAAAAAGTATATTCTTTTGCAAAGAAACTAATTATCTCCAATGGAATCCTCCTTTTTTAAGAAAATGTAGAGTCCTATCATAGGAAGACTTAAAAGAAAACCAAGAATATATATTACTATCCAATAATTATTATATAAAGTTTCAGCTAAGGGCTTGAGATCGAAGGTTATACTTTGAGAGGTATATATACCTGGCACACTTTTAAACAGTGAATAAAGAAAAAGAAAAAGAAAAAGACCAAGAGGAAGAAAAAGAAAAATATCTGTTTTTATATCTTTTGAAGTTAGAGCATAAGGATTTAATTCTTCTTCTGGAAATAAAAAAAGGGTAAATAGGAACATAATGAGAATAGCTCCAGCATAAACAATGATTTGAACTGCTGCCAAAAATTCAGCATTTAAAAATAAGTAAGAAATCCCAATTAAAAGCATAATTAAAAGTATGCTTAAAAATTGATATAAAATGTGTCTAAAAATAAAGGTTAAAAAAAAGAGAAAAAGGGAAAGCCCTAAAAGGCATAATAAAATTAAGCCTCTTTCAAACATTTAAAACCTCCATCATTTCAATAAAGCTTTCAATAAAGCTACCACTATAAAATTAACTAAGGAGAGGGGAAGGAGTATTTTCCAGCTTATCTTCATAAGTTGATCAAATCTATATCTTGGGAAGGTGGCTCTAACCCAAATAAAGAGAAATATAAAAAAATATACTTTTAAGGCCAAAATGAGTGTTGGAGGAATATAATTAAGAAAGGTCAAACGTGATACTAACCACTCAGGCAGAGTCCAACCTCCCAAATAACAAAGGGATATTAAAAGAGCCAAGACATACATTGAAATATATTCAGCTAAAAAGAACATTCCCATTCTAAAGCCAGAGTATTCAGTAAGGTATCCTGCTACTAATTCACTTTCTGCTTCAGGCAAGTCAAAGGGAGCTCTATTGCTTTCTGCAAAAGCACAAATTAGAAAAACTATAAATCCTAAAAATTGAGGGATTGCATACATACCAAATATATTATCGGCTTGTTTATTTACAATCTCTCTTAAACTAAAAGATTCCGCAGCCAAAATTATTCCTGCTAAGCTTAAACAAAAAGGTATCTCGTAACTAAGAACCTGTGCTGCAGATCTTAGCCCTCCTAATAAGGAATATTTAGAACCTGAAGAATAACCCGCTAAAATAATGCCATATACTCCTAAGCTTGCAAAAGCTAAAATAACCAAAATTCCAATATTTACATCAGCTAAAATAAAATTAGGATGAAATGGAATTACACTAAGATTGGCAATAGTAAATCCCAATATAATTACAGGTGCCATTTGAAAGATCCTTTTATGGGCATAAAGAGGAATTATATCCTCTTTTAACAAAAGCTTAATTAAATCAGCAATGAGTTGTAATAACCCATAGGGGCCCACTTCCATAGGTCCCAATCTTGCCTGCATTCTTCCAATAATTTTTCTCTCGGCATAAACAGTATAGGCAGCATGTAGTAAGATAATTCCAAGTACTAAGATAATTTGAATAAAAAGGGTCAATATGTATATTTGCATGTTATTTAACACCATACTCTTTTAAGCTCTCCTTTAATTTAATAAGTTCTGTAAACTCTTTTGGTTTTTCTTCAGGCTCTAAAGGATAATCCTTTCTTAGAGGATGACCTTCCCAATAATCAGGCAAAAGGATTCTTTTTAGATTAGGATGCCCTTGAAATTTAATCCCAAAAAGATCGTAGACTTCTCTTTCCAAGAAGTTAACTGCTGGATATAAATCTACTATAGAGTCAAGAATAGGTTCTTCTTCCGAGACCTTTACTCTTAATCTCAGAGAAATTCTTTTAGATAAATGATAAAACTGATAGATAACTTCAAAACGAAATTTTGGATCTTGTTGCCAATAATCAACCGCAGTCAAAGTTTGTAAATGATTGAAACCAGCTTTTTTTAAATACTCAGCAACCTTTTTTAAATACTCTTTATCATAAAGTATAACAAAAGTTTGATTTCTAAATTCTCCTATTTCTATGGTATTATTGGTTAATTCTTTTATTTGTGCAAGAATTTCAGGATCAGGTTTATTCATAGGTCCTCTCACCAGGAGATTTATACCAATCTAAAAGTTGTTTTTTATAATCATAAATAAATCCCAGAAGAAGGATTATTAAAAAAATAAGCATGGTGACAAAGCCAAAAATTGTTAACTGAGAAAATCCAATACACCAAGGATAGAGTAAAGCAATCTCTACATCAAAAATGGCAAAAAGTATAGCAATAGGGAAGTAACGGATAGTTAGTCTTTGCCAGGGAAGGCCACTTGGTTCATTTCCACACTCATAGGGTTGGAGTTTATAAGGATAATAAAATTTAGGTCTAACCAAAGCTCCAAAGATTAGACCACCTAAGCCAAAGAGAAAACCAACCGCAAGCATTATAAAGATTGGAAAATAACTCGTAGGTAAATAAGTGTCCGGGCTCTGAAACATTTTAACTCCTCACCTTTACATAGATTCCTTCTCTTTTTGGCGCAGGTTTCATCACTAACGGAATTCCTTTTAAATTCCAGAATTTATTTGTGTAAACCTTTTCAGGATACTTAGCGATAAAGTCGTCCCAATTTTGTAACAATTTTTCTTTTTCAAAAAGGAGTGTCCTTTTATCTCTTGTTGAGTATTCAAACCACTCTGTAAGTACGATGGCACCCACAGGACAGACCTCCTCACAATACCCACAATATATACATCTTAAAGCTTCAATTTGATAGCTTGTCATTTTTCTTTCTCCTGTCTCAGGATTTATCTCAAATTTTATTTCAATACATCTTGAGGGACAGACCTGTTGGCATTTTAAACAGGCTACACACTTTGCATCTCCTGTTAAAGGGTCTCTCACAAGAGCATGTCGTCCTCTGAAGGAAGGATAAAGGGTAACCTTTTCTTTGGGATATTGAACTGTGACAGGTTTCTTAAAAAAAGTTTTTAGAGTTATGAAAAGACCCTTTAGTAAATCTAAAAAAATTAGATACTTTATATCTTTTCTCATCTATCACATTCTCCCATAACAATATCTAAGGTTCCGATTATGGCTACCAAATCAGCAACTAAATGGTCTTTAGCCAACTTTTTAAGTGCAGAAATATGAATAAAAGAGGGAGCTCTTATGTGAAGCCTATAAGGCCTTCCTGTTCCATCACTTACTATGTAAAACCCTAATTCTCCTTTTGCTCCTTCTACAGCTGAATACAACTCACCTTTAGGTATAAGCTCAGCACTCTCATTTAAGAAAGAGATAAAAGCCTTTTCTCCCCAGCTTATAGCCGTAAAGGCTCTTTTGTATTGAGGCATATCTAAATCAGGTGACAATTCAGCACAAACGGGACCATCAGGTAGCTTTTCAATACATTGTTTTATAATCCTTAAGGATTGACGCATCTCTTGCATTCGACACCAGTATCTGTCATAGGTATCACCATTTTTCCCAATGGGTACTTCAAAATCTACCTCGGGATAAGCATCATAGGGGAAATGCTTGCGAACATCATAAGATACACCTGAGCCTCTAAGAGAGGGTCCTGTTAATCCATAGGCTATAGCTTCTTCCCCAGTTATCACTCCAATTCCTACAGTCCTGTCAAGCCAAATTCTATTTTCCGATAAAAGACCCTCGTACTCCTCTATTCTGTTATACATCGTAGGGATGAAATTATAGATTTCTTCTAACACAGGTTCATCTATATCAAGTCTAACTCCTCCTATTCTGGGATAGCTGGTGGTGAGCCTGGCGCCACAAATTTTTTCAAAAAAATTTAAAATTTGTTCTCTTTCCCTGAAGCAATAAAGAAAAACTGTCATAGCTCCAATATCTAAGGCATGAGTTGCAAGCCAAAGGAGATGGCTCGCAATCCTTGCTAATTCACATACAATCGTTCTTAAATATTTTCCTCTGGGAGGTGGTTCAATTCCTATGAGTCTCTCCACTGCTAATGCATATCCCGTGTTGTTATTCATAGCACTTATATAATCTAAGCGATCAGTGAGAGGTAATACCTGGGCATAATTCATATGTTCTGCTAATTTTTCTAAGCCCCGATGAAGAAAACCTACAGTAGGTTCTAAATCTACAATTCTTTCTCCTTCTAAGAGAAGATTCAATTTCAACACTCCATGAGTGGATGGATGCTGAGGTCCCATTTGTATTTCAAAGGCTGAAAAGAAAGGGTCCTCAGTAGAATGATAATATTCCTTAGAAATTAAGGTTTTCTCTTGCATAGGGTCCCCAATTTTTTCTTTCTTCTCTAATTTTTTTTCTTAATTCTATCAAGGCTTCAAGAAGGGCTTCAGGTCTTGGAGGACAGCCAGGAACATAAATATCTACTGGGACAATTTGATCAACGCCTTGCACTGTAGAATAGGTTCTAAAGACTCCTCCCGTGCAAGCACAACTACCCATTGCAATTACCCAACGGGGATGACTCATTTGATCATAAACTCTTCTCAAAATTGGAGCCATTTTGTAAGTAACGGTGCCTGCTACTATAAGGCAATCTGCTTGTCTTGGGGAAGCTCTAAAAATAATTCCAAAACGATCTAAATCATTTCTTGAGGCACCAGCTGCCATCATCTCGATGGCGCAACAGGCCAGTCCAAAAGTGACAGGCCAAATTGAACCAGCCCGCGCCCAGTTAATAATCTCGTCAATTTTGCCAAAGATTAATTCCATTGAAAGGATTATCCTACCAAATAACTGCTTTTAGAGTTTCCACAATTTTTTCAGCATACTCTTTACGGGTCTTCATGGTTGCTTCGTCAGGCAGTGAGAAACTTAAGCAAGAGGTTGTACAACCCTCAACACAAGCTGGTTTTTCTCCTCTATCTATTCGATGCATACAAAGATGACATTTAAATACCTTTCCTGAATCTGGATTCCATTGAGGTATACCCCAGGGACATGCCTTCATACAAGATTTGCAACCAATACAAAGATCTTCTTTTACATAGACTATTCCATCTTGCATACGTTTAGTCATAGCCCCTGTTGGACATGCCTTAATACAAAAGGCCTCTTCACAGTGGAAACAATTTATATATACAAAAATTATCCTTGGCACTCCATTTATATCCTTTGGGCCTACAGGTAAAATATCACAAAAGCGCGGTCCTACTGGCAAATTATTTTCTACTTTGCAATGCACTACACAGGCTAAACATCCAATACATTTTTTATAGTTTTGAGTAATAACATATTTACTCATCTTTCTTCCCCCTTCTTATGCTTTTTCAATTTTTATAAAGGTTTCAAATAGTGGACAGTTTCCACCTACTGCAACCTTTAATTGCCCCTTCATTAATTTTACATCACTTGCACCTTTGCCAAAGGACCTTCTTCTAACCGGGACTGGATCTCCAAAACCATGTAGCATAAAAGCAATCTCTGGATGTACATAAGGTGTTATTTTTACCTTAATTTTTTCTGAAGCTCCATTATTGGAAACTATGACTTCATCACCATCTTTAAGATTTAATTTTTTAGCAAACTGGGGATGGATATAGAGATAATTTTCAGGACATAATTCGTTTAAATAGGGATTATTTGAAGTAGTTCTTCCTTGAGTATGAAGGGCTATTTTTCCTGTTATTAATCTAAGATGACTTTCGGGTGGGGAAGCAGGTCTTTCATAAGGTGCAAAGGATGGAACTCCTGCTTTTTCTAAAGCTTCTGAATAGACTTCGATTTTGCCAGAAGGTGTATTAAATTTTAAGTTGTTTCTATCATACCAGATTGGGTCTTTTGTAAGGTCAATAACACCCTTTTTAGAAAAATCTTCAAAAGTAAAACCTGTCCCCTCTAATTGCCAGTTAACCATTGCTATTTCATCTTCCCAAGGGAAATATTCGCCCTTTCCTAATCTAACTGCTAATTCTTTGAAAATTTGAAAGCGGCTTTTTGCATCAAAACGAGGTTCAATTACTTTTTGTCTCAAAGCTAATTGTGGTTTTAATCCCTTTCTTACAATCATATTATCTGTTCTTTCTAAGTATGTGGCTTCTGGCAAAATAACATCAGCATACCAGGATGTCCAACTCCAATTTACATCAATGGCCACAACCAGATCTAATTTTTCAAAAGCTTTAATCCAAACCTCTGGATCAGGCATACTGGCAAGGGGATCATGTCTCATAGCAATATAAGCTTTTATTGGATAGGGATTACCACTTTCTATTACTTCAGGAAGCCTCTGAAGTATTCCCCATTGACCTCTAATCCAGGGATATTCAGTTCCTGCTCCATCACATCTCTCTTCTGTGACTTTCGGGGCAAGAGCTGTGGGTTGCTTGATTTTTACTCCACAGTCTCCTGCTCCTTTAGATACAAAGATACCTCCTTTAGCTTCATAACTTCCCATAAGAGCATTTAATGTATATATAGCTCTTCTGAAGTAAAAATCTTGACTATACCAGGCAGTCATCCATCCAGGATGGAAAATAACCGAGGGTTTATGTTGAGAGGCCTCAAAGGCAATTTTCTTTATCTCCTCAGCAGGAATTCCTGTCTCCTTTTCAGCCCACTCTGGAGTATAAGGTTGAATGAAACTTCTTAAATAATCAAATCCTACTACATATTTATTTACAAACTCTACATCATAGAGCTGATGGTTAATAATTACATTTATAAGAGCTAAAGCTAAGGCATAGTCTGTTCCTGGATTTATGATGAAAAATTTATAAGCTTTAGAGGCAGTATAGGTCCATCTGACATCAATATAAACTAATTTTCCACCTGAATTAATCATTTCTATGACATTTCTTGCTTCTCCAGTAATTAAACTTTCAAGAATATTTCTTCCAAATAGTACTAAGTATTTGCAGTTTCTATAATCGTAACCAACAGTATTTCTCGCATGACCAGCAATAGACATATGAGCATTGTGTACTGAGTTGGAACAGGTAGCATGATGGGTAAAATAATTTGGAGAACCAATTGCTCTTAAAAAGAGCTTATGTAATTCTGTATGAGGCCCTCCTCTATCACTTAAAGCTATAGCCTTTGCTCCATAGTCCTCTATAATCCTTTTTAATTTGTCTGTAATAAAGTCAAAGGCTTCTTCCCAGGAAACTCGTTTCCATTTACCTGATCCTCTATCACCATCACGAATCATAGGATATTGAGGCCTTTCATTGTCATATTCAAAAGCTACTCCTGCCGCACCTCTTGGACATAGACTTTTCGCTCCAAATACATGTGGATTACCCCAAATATGTTTAATTATCCCATTTTCTACTTCTACCATAATAGGGCATCTTCCAGAACACATACAACATAAACTATATACAACTTTTTTTTCACTCATATGACTCCCCCTATTATATAAAATTTAAAGCATAATTTCCAGCTCCTATACTAAACTCTCACCAATCTATAGCTATAATAGATTACTTTTTTATCATAACTTCCTATAAATAAAGCGGGTATTCTATATTCATTCAGTTAATATTTATCTCAAAATTTATGCCAAATTTGATAGCCTAATTTTTCTTATGCAGGGTGAAAAAAAACTTAAAAGTGTGCCAAATGGAACAGTAAGGTGTGCCGAATGGGACAATTTCATCTTTCGGGCTTTAGAGTATTCTAAATTTATAAAACTAAGGTATTGGGAATGTTTTTTGCAATAAATTTATAAGAGTATCGTTCGAGAGGAGGTGATATTTATGGGCACATGAAACTTAGTTATATTTAGTAATTTTGCAAGATTTCTAAAAATAAAAAGGAGGTGAAAGTATGTTGGATTACTTTAAAAAGGCTTTTCTTTTAGTATTATTGTTGTTATTAGTAAATGTAGTATATGTTTATGGGCAATCTCAAGAAGTT
>JBKBRL010000232.1:0-1951 GCA_046292115.1 Caldimicrobium sp. | reverse complement strand
GCTGAATAACCCTCATAATAATGAAACCTTCCCCGCAAAAGGGCAATTTTTTTTCCAGATAATACACCTAAAATTAATTCTCCTGCATGGGTTTCCACTGTAGCTATGGGAAAATGAGGTATTTCCTCATAGGAAATTCTTACAGATATCTCTACTTCTTCAGCTAAATTAGAAAGTCCCGTTCCCAGAGTGATAATTATCTCCGGTGAAAAAGGGAACCTTTCTTTTAAAAAGTTATAACTTTCTAAAACCTTATTATAGTAAGGGTCCTTCACTTTCATCTCTGAGAAAAGTGGTAAGTTTAGGCCTCCCTAAATCATCAATCTCTAAGACCTTTACCTTGATCTTATCTCCTACTTTATAAACATTTTTTAGATCTTTTGGTGGGTTTTCCATTTTAGAAATATGTAAAAGCCCTACCTTTCCAGGAAGAACTTCTACAAAAAGACCATAGGGTTCAATCCTTGTGATTTTTCCTTCATAGATCTGATGGACCTCTACTTCCGAAATTAAACTATAGATTTCCTTCTTTGCAGCTTCCAGCGCCGCTTCATTAGGGCCAGAAATAGAAACTCTTCCACCTTCTAACACCCAAATGACTGTGCCCGTTTTTTCTCTGATTTCTTTTACAGTTTTCCCACCGGGGCCTATAATTAGAGGAGCCTTTTCTTCAGGAACAGTGATAATTTCTACTCGAGGGGCATAAGGAGAGAGCTCTTTTCTGGGTTCTGGTATAGCCTCATACATTTTCTCTAAAATTTTTAGCCTTGCCAATCTTGCTTTTTCTAAAGCCTCTGCTAAAACTTCTCTTCTCAAACCTTTGATTTTTATATCCATTTGAACGCTTGTGATTCCATCCATAGTCCCAGCTACCTTAAAATCCATCTCTCCTAATTGATCCTCATCCCCTAATATATCTGTAAGAATAAGAAATCTATCCTCATAGGTGGAAAGTCCCATAGCTATACCAGCTACATGTTTTTTTAGAGGAACTCCTGCATCAAAGAGAGCTAAAGAACTGGCACAAACGGTGGCCATTGATGAAGAGCCGTTAGATTCTAAAACATTAGCTACTACTCTTATGATATAAGGAAACTCCTCTTCAGAAGGAATAAGAGGCTCTAAGGCTCTTTCAGCTAAAGCTCCATGCCCAATTTCTCTTCGTTTGGGTGGTCCCCAAGGACGGGCTTCTCCTGTGCAAAAAGGAGGAAAGTTATAATGGAGCATAAATCTTTTAAAGGTTTCCCCTTCAAAAATAGTCTCCACAAGTTGAGCAGACTCACTTGAGCCAAGAGTAACTGTTGCAAAAACTTGTGTTTGTCCCCTTGTAAATATTGCCGAACCATGAGGTCTTTCAAAGGGATGTATCTCCAGTTTTAAAGGTCTAATTTCATCGGGACGCCTTCCATCGATTCTTATTCCCTCTCGGAAAAGTTTTTCCTTCATAAGTTTTTGCACAAATTTTTTATAAACAAAACCTAAACTTCCCCTTTCCTTTTACACTACCTCCTGTTTTAATTACTCCAAAATTTCATAAAGTGCCTTATGCCTCTCTATTTTATCTTTTATAGAAAGCGCCTCTAAAACTTTAAATTTGCTTTTCTCTTCTAAATACCTAAGTAATTCCACATTGTCCGTAGGGGCAATAAAAGGAATTTTCTCTCTTTTTACTCTCTGTGAAAGCTCATATTGGGCATTAATAATTGGCTTTCCTGCTTCAAGGGCAAAATATATAGCTTGTAAGAGAGTTTCCTCAGGGATCTCTTTTCCTCCACCTTCTACCATAACTATGGAATCTTTAGAGACAGAAACTATTAATTCAAGCTGAGCCTTCTGCCTTTCTTCATAAGTAGGGAAAAGACAAAGGTTATTCTCAACTAATGCTACTCTTACACCAGCAATAGGAGCTTCAAAGGGGACTGAAGATATATTTAGTGCTGCTGAAGCCCCT
>JBKBRL010000231.1:0-1957 GCA_046292115.1 Caldimicrobium sp. | reverse complement strand
AGTTCAAAAGAGAATACCTATTTGATTTTTTCTAAAAATTCATATATTGGTAGGTAGGGCAAAAAATATAGAAATACTCTTTCTCCTTTTTCATCGTGAAAAGTAAAGGGGAAATAATTTATATGGTCGATAAGATAAATCTTTGCTTTTTCTAAAAAATAGCTATATAATGAGGTTCTTTTGGAATCATGGTTCCCAAGGATTAAGAAACAGGGAATGTTAAAAGTAGAAAGCTCCTTTAGTAGCTCAGCATACGCATAGAGAGTTTCTTGATCAGGCACAGGCTTATCTAAAATGTCTCCCGCTACGATTAACAAATCAGGTTTCAAATCCTTTAGAAGTGGGAAAAATTTCCCATAGAAAAATTCCATTTGTTTATTGAGTAGTTTTTCTTTGTAAAGAAACTTGCCTAAGTGCCAATCAGAGGTCAGAAGTATCTTCATTTTTTATTTTGGGCTATGATAAAGAGTTCTTTACTTCCTTTGCGAGTAGCAGCTGGTCTTAAAATTCTAACATCCTCAAAAAATTTTTCAAATTCCTTAAAGACCCTCTTTAACTCCTCTCCATCAAAAATTTTAACTATCATGGCTCCACCTCTATTAAGTAAGGTTTTAGCAAGTTCTAAAGCTTTTAAAACTAACTCCACAGACCTTAAATGATCAGCAAACTCTATTCCTGTAGTATGGGGAGCCATATCACTCAAAATTAAATCAAACTTCTCAATACCAATTGGCAAAAAATCTTCTTGGGTCAAAAGAAATACATCCTTTTGCAAAAAAGTAAAGAGCTGAGATTTAAATTTACAGGGGACTATGTCTACTCCCACTACCCTTCCTTTGGGTCCGATTATTTCACAGGCAAACTTAGACCAAGAGCCTGGAGATGCTCCTAAATCAAGTATTTTTTGACCGGGCTTAATAATTTTGAATTCCTTTTGAATTTCCTTTAGTTTAAAAACAGATCGCGCTGGATAACCTTTTTCTTTAGCTAACTTTGCCCATTTATCAAACCAGGGATTTTTTTTAATCTTTTTCATAGGTTTTATTTTAAACCAGTGAACCCCTTCTTGCAAAATTTATAAAATTCTTCTTCATAGGTTAAAAATATAATCCCTTTTGCCTACTTAGCCTATCTTTCCTTTTTATAATACAATAGCCTTTGTCTTGAACTTGTTCATTTTTAAATTAAAATTAGAGCTATGCAGAATCAAACAATAGCCAAAAATCCTGTTCTTCTGCAACTGCCAACAGGTATATACATAGGCCTTGTATGTTATAATCCTCTTTATGAAAACCTAAAATTTGTTTTAGAAAAAAGGGATTTTTTTGAAATGGAGTGGCCAGCACTTATTATTTCACAGGAAAAAGGGTTTTTTCCTATTTTACTTGGACTTCCCTACATAACTATTCAACGCCAACAAATTCTTTGGTATACTACCCATATCCCCGCTGAAATTTTAAATCAATACCAAGCCTTTATTCCTCTTTTACCCCAAAAGGAGTCCATACCGCCTGCATCGGCTCCTCCTTCTTCTGGTGGTAAGGAATTAAAACCCAAAGAGCCAAAAATTATTCCCTTTCCTCAAAAAGGAGATCATAAAAAAGGTAAAGAAAAAGATGTTACCTAAATTTCCTAAGGACCGCCCGTTAATTGCTCCTTCTATACTTTCTGCAGATTTTTCTCGTTTAGCAGAAGAAGTAAAGGCAGTAGAAGGGGCTTGCGCCCATCTATTACATTTAGATGTTATGGATGGTGTTTTTGTGCCCAATCTTACCTTTGGACCCTTAGTCATCTCTTCCCTCAGGCCTCACACTAAGCTTCTTTTTGATGTACATCTTATGATAGTTCATCCCGAAAGATACTTAAAAACTTTTGCTGATGCTGGAGCTGATTTAATCTGTGTCCATGTGGAAGCTACTCCCCATTTGCATAGAGCCATTATGCAAATAAAGGAACT
>JBKBRL010000230.1:0-1960 GCA_046292115.1 Caldimicrobium sp. | reverse complement strand
AGTGTGGAAGAGGTAATTGGGAGTAATAAGTTAATTAATGTTCCTGGTTGCCCACCAAATCCATATAATCTACTTGGTACAGTGGCATATGTATTAACATTCGATAAACCGCCTGAAATGGACGAATACAGAAGGCCAAGTTTTGCTTATGGCAGAAGAATACACGATCATTGTGAAAGGAGACCTCACTTTGATGAGGGAAGATTTGTTGAAGCCTTTGGAGATGATGGACACAGAAAGGGCTATTGCTTATATAAATTAGGTTGCAAAGGTCCTGTAACTTATGCCAATTGTTCAATTCTTAAATTTTGCGACATTGGTGCCTGGCCTATTGGTACAGGGCACCCTTGCCTGGGATGTACGGAACCCTATTTCTGGGATAGGATGACTCCCTTTTATGAACATCTTCCCAAAGTTACTATTCCTGCAGGGGAGGGAATTATTGCTGACGCAGAAAAAATTGGAAAATATGCTTTACTCGGGGCAGGAGCTGCTATAGGATTGCATGCAGGTGCCGGTTTAATTAAAAAATTGACTAAAAAGACAGAAAAAATTGCGGAAAAAGAATTAAAGGAGGAATAAGATGGCACAAAGGATAACCATAGATCCTATTACAAGAATTGAGGGCCATTTAAGAATTGATGTGGAAGTTGATGGTGGAAGAGTAACCAATGCTTGGGCTTCTGCTCAAATGTGGAGGGGTATTGAGGTCATTCTCAAAGGAAGGGACCCCAGGGATGCCTGGATGTTTACTCAAAGATTTTGCGGTGTGTGCACTACCGTGCATGCCATTGCTTCTGTAAGAGCAGTAGAAAATGCTCTTAAATTAGAAATCCCTCTAAATGCTCAATATGTAAGGAATATAATACTTTGCGCCCATGGCCTTCATGATCATATAGTACACTTTTATCATCTTTCGGCTTTAGATTGGGTTGATGTAACTTCTGCCCTAAAAGCAGATCCTAAAAAAACAGCTGAACTTGCCCAGGCTATATCAGATTGGCCAGGGAACAGTGAAACTTATTTTAAAGAAATTAAAGAAAAACTTTCAACCTTTGTTTCCAGTGGACAATTAGGTCCCTTTGCTTCAGGATATTGGAGGCATCCGCAAATGAAGCTTCCTCCAGAAGTTAATTTATTAGCTGTAGCACACTACTTAACAGCCTTAGACTATCAGTATAAAGCTAATCAAGTAGTAGCTATATTTGGCGCCAAAACACCTCATATTCAAACAGTTGTAGTTGGTGGTGTTGCTTTAGCCATAAACCCAGATAATCCTGCCACTTTTAATTTAGAAAGGCTTATGTATGCTAAAGAACTAATAATGCAAGTAAAAGAGTTTGTTCAAAAAGTCTATTTAAATGATGTTATAGCCTTAGGAGCTCTTTATTCAGAGTGGTTTAATATTGGAAAGGGTATTACAAACTATCTGGCAGTCCCTGATTTACCTTTAGATACCAAGGGAACAATGTTTGATTTACCTGGAGGCACTATTTTTAATGGTGACCTTTCCACTTATCATCCAATTTCAAGCTTTGATGATGAATATTTTAGAGATAATGTAGGAGAAAGTGTAACTCATTCTTGGTATAAAGATATTGGATTTAGACATCCTTGGGAAGGAGACACTATTCCTGAATACACTGGTTTCAAACCCGATGGTAAATATAGTTGGGCCAAGGCTCCACGCTTTAAAGGAGAGCCTATGCAAGTTGGACCATTAGCTCAAGTTCTTATGGGTGTAGCTTCCAAGCATGAGCTTACTTTAAAATGGCTCAATTATGCTATAGAAAAATGCTCTGCCTTAGCTAAACAACCTATTACCATTGACAAACTCCATTCAACTATGGGACGGCACTTAGCAAGAGCTGTAAGGGCTGCAATGCTTGCTGACTTAGCTATAAAACATTTAAATCTTCTTGAAGAGAATATTGTAAAAGGTGATTTAGAAATCTGGCCT
>JBKBRL010000229.1:0-1975 GCA_046292115.1 Caldimicrobium sp. | reverse complement strand
TAAAATAGCCGTTATATTTGACCAGGAAAATAGTGAAAATGAACAGGGAATTTTACCTATGGAAATATCTGAGAAGAACCTCTCCACTTTAAATTTATCTCAAAGAGATATTGAATATGTTAAGCTTCTACAGGAGCCTTTACCTTTGACTTTTTATCCCTTCAAAGAAATAGCTCAGAAGTTAGATACCTCAGAAGAGGAGCTTTTTTTATGGCTTGAAGAGATGAAAAAAAAAGGGGGATTAAGAAGATTTGCTGCACTTTTTAAGCATCAAAAGTTAGGCTTTAGGGAAAATATAATGGTTGCTTGGGTGGTACCAGAAATACGCATAGAAGAAGTTGTAAATAAATTAACTCGTTATAAATTTGTTACACATTGTTATAAACGAAAAAGTTATTTTCATTTTCCCTATAATCTTTATACTATGTGCCATTTTAAAAAAGATGGAGAGGAAGTTATAAAAGAATTATCACAAGAGCTCAAAATACCTAACTATTTACTTTTAAGAACAATAAAAGAGTTGAAAAAAATACGTCTCAAACTTTTTTATTAAGTTATTAATTAGTTATTTACGAAAGAAATCTAAAATATATTGGAAAGAAATAAAGAGTAGTATTGCTGTCAAGATTAAACGTATAATTTTTTGGGGGAAATATTTTTGCCATTTTGCCCCTAAATACATTCCCACTAAGCCACCTAAACCAAAGAGCAATCCTAATAAATAATCTGGTCCATGACCTCCTAAAGTATAAATTATCACACCAAGGATTGAAGTCAAAAAAGTTCCAAAAAGGGTAGCTCCAGCAAAAACATAAGGAGGAATATGAAAAAAAGCAAATAAAATAGGTGCCATTAGGGCACCTCCTCCGATCCCATAGATACCTCCAACTATTCCCACTATAAAAGAGAGAACGACTATATATAAAGAGTTTATTTTATATGTATCCCCACCATATTCAAAAATCAAAGTTGACCACTTAAATAGTAGCGTCTTAGGAGGATTTGATGAAAAACCTGTAGACTTAGGAGGATGGAAAACTTCATAGAGTAACTTTGTTGCGATGATTAAAAGAACAGATCCAATCAACAATTTGAAGTTTTTTAGACTTTCAAATAGAGTAATTCTTAGAAAATATCCTATAATAACACCTGGGAAAGTACCTACAGTAATTAGTAGAGTGAGAGGATAATATAGCCTCTTTTCTTTCCAATAGCGATAAACCCCACTTGGGATGGCAATAACATTAAACAAATGATTCGTTGCACTAACTGAGGGTGAAAGATAATGAAGAATACTCACTTGAAAAGGTAATAAAAGGAAAGCTCCGCTTACACCAGCTGTAGAACAAAATAGAGAAAGAAGGAAAGAAACAAGGGGTGGTAAAAATATATAAGTTTCAATGTGAGCAATGGGAAAATAGTATTTCATTTTAAAATTTCCTCAATTTTTATCTCAGGCGTTGATATCTCTGGTAGCAATCATTATACCAAGAGGCATTTTTAGGCCCTAGCTCCAAAGCTTTTTTATAATTTTCTTTAGTTGCGGATAAGTTTCCTACTTGTTCATAAGACCTTCCAGCGTAGTAATAGGTTACACCTTTAAAGGGGATAAGTTTTTTTGCTTTTTCAAAATAAGCTATAGCTCTTTCCCAATTTTGCAAATTAAATTCAGAAAGTCCACAGAGGAAATGGGCAGAATACAATTCTGGATTTAGTTTTAAAGCATTGAAAGCCTGCTCCCTTGCTAAGAAATAGTTACCTTCTTTTAAATAGATACTTGAAAGATATAAATAAGCTGGCACATTTTTGGGATAAATTTCAAGGGCTCTTTTAAAATGAGCTTTTGCTTTTTCTAAGTCTTTATCTTTCAGTGCAGCTTTTCCGTTTTCTAATTCATAAAAATAGGAATGAGTTGACATAAGTTTATACTTTATTTTATAGAAGTCAGCTGTGTTTTTAATAAAGTATAAACATG
>JBKBRL010000228.1:0-1977 GCA_046292115.1 Caldimicrobium sp. | reverse complement strand
CTTTCCAGGAATTCCTTAATCTTTTCTGCATAGATGATAAATTTATCAAAAAAGGAATAGCTATCAAAATTAAGAATGTCAATATTACTTTCTAAAAGGATATCCCAAGAGGTGTTAGCACAAATATGCACCCCAATCAAGGCAGAAGCCTGCGACACAACAGAAACTACTTCTTTTAGCATCTCAGCAACTAAGTCTTTGGAAAGAGAAATATAGGTGCTACTACCAAAACCAGAAAGCCCTGGTTCATCAATAAAAAGGATAACTCCTTCTGAGCCTTTTTTTAAATGATAAACTTGCGCCAAGGCTGAAAGAGCGAGAAATTTTACCAAAAGGTCCCTTAGGTGCTCCCTAAAAATAATGGGAACTTCGTCCTCTGTTTTAAGGGAGATCCCTAAGGTAAAGGGACCTGTAATTTGGCCCTTAAGAAAAGGAAGGGATAAATTTTTTGCCCTCTCAAGAAAGGGGAAAAAGGTTTTTGAAAAATCACGAGGGAGAAAATTTTCAAGTAGGGAATAGTTTTTATTTTCTATAACTTCTACATAGAGTTCATAGAATTTGAGCATTTCTTCTTCAAAAAGAATACTTTTAGTGAAGACTCTCTCCTTTGTTAAGTCAAAGCCCGGAAAAGTTTTTACAAATTGCCAAAGCATACCCTCTTCTTTGAATTTAGAAAGTTGTGGCCATGCAGGTATATCAAAGGCAAAAGCAACCTCTAAGGCTTTATCTGTATCTTCATAGGGTAAGCTTCCTATGTGAGTAGTCTTTAAGGACAAAT
This sequence comes from Caldimicrobium sp., assembly GCA_046292115.1. Classification (GTDB taxonomy): domain Bacteria; phylum Desulfobacterota; class Thermodesulfobacteria; order Thermodesulfobacteriales; family Thermodesulfobacteriaceae; genus Caldimicrobium. Next base: position 1,199 of record JBKBRL010000228.1, on the reverse strand, counting down.
TAAGGTAATTCACAAAGCCCTCCTACAGTTAAATTGTCTGCTTTACACTGAATATCCTCTTGTGTTTTATTACTATTTAGAAGCTTTTTTGCTATTTCTTCATAAGAGGTAGTTATTGTCAAAGTACTCTCACTTTTTTCAATTAGAATTGGCACAGTCTTTAGTTGAAAAACTTTAAAAAGAGGATAGATCCTGTAGAAGGGAAGTTTTTCTGTTTCCGGAGAAGACATTTTAGCCATAAGTTCCTTGCAACGAGGGCAATCTTCAGCATAGATTAGATAAACTTTATTTTGGGAAAGATTAATGGTAGCCTCCGTAGTGAGATAAAAACTAATAATTAACCCCAAAAGGGCACCAAAAAGTGAGATAAGGATAGATGAGAGGGTAAAAGTATAGGTTCTCAATGTTAAGAAAAAGAAAAGGGAAATAGGAAGCAATAAAGAGGCAATAAGAAGGCAAAAAAGACAAAGCCTTTCATATTCTAAAAATTGTCTAAGAAAAAAAACTCCCTCTGAAAGAAGTCCACCTGTTAATAAAAAGAGAATTAAGTTAAGAAAAAGGCTCCCTTGAGTTTTACTAAAGAGAAGGATAAATACAAGGAGCATAAGGAAATATACCATACCTATGAGAAGAAAAGTTTTCTTTGAGAAAATGGTAAGAAGAGACACTATTTCACAGCCCTTTCCAAGACATAATGTCTTTCCAAATTGATTTAAAATATATTCTGACATGATAAGGGTTAGACCTAAAAATAGCAAAAAATAAAGTAGAAAATTTAGAATTTTTGACCCCTTTTCCTTCATCTAACTTTTAGAAGTCCCTTTTAATGAAGCTATAGAGGTTCCTTTTGCCATAGAAGCTTTTAAACCCTTTCTTAGAAGTATACCACGGATGAGCACTTATGCAATTTTTATTTGGTATTTTACTGAAAATGCAAAATTGAAAATGCAAGTTTAGGGAGAGTTGTCTTTTAATAGGTTTTACCTTGCAAGGATTTAATGTTTGTTTAGGTAGCCAAAAAAGGAAATTAAGAGAATTAATATAGTAAAGCCGATACCTATAAACCACTTAAAGAATTCAGAGCGTTTATCCATTTCTCTTTGTAGTGCTTCAAATCTTGCGTTCATTTCTCTTTGTAATTCTTCAAATCTTGCGTTCATTTCTCTTTGTAGTGCTTCAAATCTTTTTCTATGGCTTCG
>JBKBRL010000227.1:0-2012 GCA_046292115.1 Caldimicrobium sp. | reverse complement strand
ACTTTTTCATTTTATTAATCCACTGCTTTCTTGAGATGCCTAAATATTCAGCTGTTTTAGTTTGATTAAAATTATTTTTTCTTAAAGCATCTAATATCACTTCCCTCTCAAGATCAAGTAATTTTACACTTTTAGCGTTATAAAATCTTTCATCTCTACTTGTATCATCTAAGAATCCTTCTTTAATTATCGAAGCTTTGGAGCCTTTAACACTTAAAAAGTTTAAAACCTCCTCAGAAAGATATCCATCTGGTGATAAAACCAGGGCTCTTTCGATAACATTAATAAGTTCTCTCACATTACCAGGCCAGGAGTAATCTAAAAGTATTTGAAAAAATCCCTTTGAAAATCCTTTAAAGGATTTACCTAATTCTTTTGACTTTATATTAATAAAGTGTTCAAACAAAAGTGGAATATCCTCTTTCCTTTCTCTTAAGGGAGGAATCTTTATTACAATTGTATTAAGACGAAAATATAGGTCAGCTCTAAAATTTCCCCTTTTTACCTCTTCTTCCAAATTTTTATTGGTGGCAGAAATTATTCTTGCATCTGATTTAAGAAATTTTGTTCCTCCAACCCTCATAAAGGTTTTTTCCTGTACAAAACGCAGAAACTTCTTTTGTAAACTAAGAGGAAGTTCTCCCACCTCATCTATAAAAAGCGTTCCTCCATCAGCAAGCTCAACTAATCCTTTTTTTGTGGCAAAAGCCCCTGTGAAAGCACCTTTCTCATATCCAAAAACCTCACTTTCAAAAATAGTCTCTTGTAGAAGGGTACAATCTAACACTATAAAAGGACCTGTTCTTCTTGGTGATAACTTATGAATAATTCTTGCCAAACATTCTTTACCTGTTCCGGTCTCTCCAATAATTAAAACATTACAATTTGTCTCTGCTATTGTTGGTATATACTCTTTAATTCTTTTTATTTCTTGACTTTCTCCAATAAACGAATCAAGCACTTTATTTCTTTCATTTAGAGATATCAATTTATATCCCATAATCTCATTTAGTAAATTACAAAAACATTCTTCACTTAATTCCTTAGTAAAGTAATATGACACCCCTTCCTTAAGATATTGCATAGCAAAATTTACTTCCTCTGGTGCATTTGTAACAACTAAACAGGCATTCTTTACCAAAGCCCTTATCTTCTTAATAATATCTATCGTTTCTTCCATATAACTCAAATAGTCTATTACAATAAGCTTCTTTTCTTTATTTAACAATATAGAAAATAATGTCTCATTCTCTATATTGTCATATACATATAACCCAACATTTAAATTTTCTATAAAGTGTTCTAAGCATAAAAATAATTTGCACTCTTTATCTCTTTTTGTTAAAATAATAATTGCTATCATTTGATTTGACATAATAGTTTAATTTTGTTAAATGTGTATTTAAAAAATTCTAAAAAAGCAAAATTTAGAGGCAACTTATAACCATTTGGTTGTAAATAAACTAAACAATCAGGATATTTAAGCACTATATTCAAGGGTAAAGAGCTACTTTCTGTTGATGTGTTTTGCAAAGTATCTTTTACACTTAATATCAAATCTTCTGCCAGGTTCTGGCTATCCAAATAAAGATAAAAGGTGCCATCCCTAAAGAAGGAAAGATCATTTAAAGATTTTACTTCTTCAATTAAAAAGGTTGGGGTCTCATCCTCAGTATCTATTTCTCCTTTAAACCAAAGAATATTTGCCTCTTTAAGCAAAGACAAATATTCTTTGTAAACATCAGGAAATAAAAGTGCCTTTACTGTGGAAAATTCATCCTCTAATTTTAAAAGGGCTATTTTATTTCCACTTTTGGTATTTTTGATTTTAATTTCAGAGACAATCGCAGAAAAAATTATTTTTTTTCCTGAAGATAGCTCTTTTATATTTTCTAAGTTCCAAGGAGTAAAAATTTCCAAAATAGGTCTATACTTTCTCAAAGGATGATCTGACAAATAAAATCCTAAAGCAGTTTTTTCAAAGGCCAATTTTTCTTCTATTGTCAATTCTG
>JBKBRL010000226.1:0-2023 GCA_046292115.1 Caldimicrobium sp. | reverse complement strand
TATGTCCAGCTCCCCTATCACAGGAGCTTACAGAAAAGGCTCAAGAATATGCTTTAAGAGCTCACAGGGCTCTCCATTTAAAGCACTACAGCAGAACTGATATGATCTTAAAAGACTCAACTATTTATGTCCTTGAAACAAACACTATTCCAGGAATGACAGAAACAAGCCTCCTTCCCCTTGCTGCTAAAGTAGCTGGGTTCAGTTTTAAAGACTTAATTCAAAAACTTTTAGAATTAGCCCTAACTAAACCTTAACTTTGATAATAACCTTGTCTAAGCTTTTCTGCTTCAATACCTATATAAAAAGCTGATTCTTTAAAGAGATTTTTAAGGGCACCCTCTGGTAGGGTATCGGCTATTTTTTCCATCTCAAGGGCTTGAGTTAAAAGAAAATCTCCAACGGTTGAAGCTGCGCTCTGACTTATGGGAGTCTTTGCTATCCGATCTAATAAATCTAAAGAAAAATCCAATTTTTCAGAAAGGTAATGCACTTTTTCTCTTTCCGCTTCTTTGAGTATATCTGCCCTTTCAAGTTCCAAGAGAGCACTTTTAAGATAATCCTCAAAGATTTTATTTCCCTGTTTGGAAATAGCCTCTTCTGTGATAAAATAATTACTAACTTTATTAAATTCTATTTTCATAGGAGGTGCTCCTTTTATGTTTTTAAAGCTTAACTTTCTAAAATATTTTAATCATTTTATCGGAAAAAGTAAAGGTAACTTTAAAATTTTAAACCTTTGTCTTTTTGCATTTCTACACTTTACTTTAAATAGTTGCGGCTGGGTTCTTGTGGGTGGAGGTGCCTATGAAGGCTATAAAATTACCACTGATCCAAGAAGCGTTGGTACCCAAGTGGATGATGCCATTATTACAACAAAAATTAAGCTCAAACTTCTTGAAGATCCTATAACTAAAGCAAGAAAAATTGATGTAGATACCGTAAATGGTATTGTAACACTAACAGGACTTGTAGATAACCAAGAAGAGATTGATAGAGCCATTTCTATAGCTCACTCAACGCCAGGTGTCAAAAAAGTCGTAAATAATCTAAAAATTGGGAAAAGAGGTATCAAAAGCTATTTCTCTGATAAAGAGATAACTATGAAAGTAAAAGCTAAATTTATAGCTGACCCTGAGATTAAAGCCTTTTCTATTGATGTGGATACCTTAAACGGCGTAGTTACACTTACAGGTATTGTGGAAAAAGAAGAGCAAAAGCGAAGAGCCGTAGAATTAGCAAAATCCGTGGAAGGTGTTAAACAAGTGATAGTTAATATTCAGGTAAAAAATAAATAAATCCTAATTTCCCCTAAAGTTATTTTTAGATCTAAAATTTTTCCCTTGGTATAAATCCTTTTCTTTCATTTTTTGATGAATACTTTGTAAAACTTTGTGTTTTTCTAATAACCAAAGAGGAGCAATGAGTGAATCTTTAGGTGGGTCTGAAGTCAAACGATGCACCACCGTGTTTGGAGGAAGCATGGCAAGAGAGGTGGCTACTAAATCTGCATATTCTTCCAAAGTAAGTAGCTTAAAAGTCTGATTTTCATATAACCTGGCAATAGGTGCCTCTTTAATAATATATAAGGCATGAAATTTAATCCCATGAGGTAAAAGTGCTGCCACTGATTTTACTGTCTCTAACATCATTTCTTTATCTTCTCCTGGCAAACCAAAAATAAGATGGATACAAAGGGGTATTCCATTTTCTTTTAGAAGTTGGTAAGCTTCCACAAATTCCTCATAAGTATGTCCTCGATTAATCTTTTTTAGTGTTTCATTGTGGATCGTCTGCAGTCCCAACTCAACCCATAGATAATATCCTAAGGATTGAAAATGTTTTAAAAGGTTTATCACCTCCTCATTAATACAATCAGGTCTAGTGCCAATAGCAATACCAATAATCTCTGGAAAATCTAAAACAGAGGAATAAATCTCTTCCAATTTTTCCTTGGGTGCATAAGTGTTAGAAAAAGACTGAAAATAGGCTATAAACTTTTTATATCCCCTTTGAGAAAATC
>JBKBRL010000225.1:0-2029 GCA_046292115.1 Caldimicrobium sp. | reverse complement strand
GTATCTTTGAGGATTATGGCAAAATTTTATTAGAAAAAATTTACGAAGCAGATGGTTTTATCATAGCTACTCCTATTTATTGGTTTGCGCCTTCTGGTGTAGTTAAAAACCTTATAGATAGAATGACCTGTATGGAAAATATGGTGGCCTTTGGGGAACCGAGTTATTTAGAGGGCAAAGTTTTTGGGGCAATCGTGGTAGGAGCTGATACAGGAGCCATTATGACAGGAGGCTATTTAATAACCACATTAAACTCTATGGGTGCTATAATTCCTCCTTGGGCAATTGCTTATTCTTATAAAAGTAGGGTTTCTATTTGGGAGAATAAAGATTTAATGAATGCCATAAATGTAGGATTACTTGTAGCCAAAACGATAGCTATCCTTAAAGGTGATAAAACAAAACTTGCTTATGTGGATGATATGGCACTTCTTGAGGAGATTAGAAAGGAAGTTTTAACTGAACTAAATATCACTACAAAAGGTAAATTCCATGTCAGAGGATTTGGCTACCTCCGTTATTAGAGCGATTTTTGAGAGAAGAAGTATAAGAAGATTTTTACCTCAAAAACCTAAAAGAGAAGAGATTTTAAAGATAATTGAAGCAGGCATTTGGGCTCCCTCAGGACATAATAATCAACCTTGGAGATTTATTATTATATGGTCCGATGAGGTAAAAGAAAAACTTTCAAAGTTTACTATTTATTCTCAGTTAGTTAAAAGAGCTCCCGTGTTAATTGGTGTTTTTTTGGATAGAAAAGCTATGTATCATCAAATTAAGGATCACCAATCAGCAGGAGCTTGTATTCAAAATATTATGTTAGCAGCTCATAGTCTTGGGCTTGGGACCTGTTGGTTGGGAGAAATTTTAAATAAGGAGACCCAAGTAAAAGAAACTTTGGGTTTACCCATAGAGGAATATGAAATGTGTGCCCTTGTAGCTGTAGGTTATCCTGATGATAAAAGTAAAAGAGCAGGAAGAAATCCTCTTTCCTCTTTTATTCTTAAAGAAATGTAGTAAAGTTTATTTCAAGGATTAAAATTGAACAGAATTAAAGGAGGGATAATAATGTTTAGAGTTAAAATTGCTTGGTTAGTTTTGATTGCCACATTCTTGCTTTTTTCCTGTAAAGGAAGTATTTCTGAGGCAGGAAAATCTTCTTGCCCTAAACTTGAAGAATTTCAAAAGGTTTTAGATTCTATCCAGAGGGGTATTGCTTTAGAAAAGATTGAAAAAACACCCATCTCAGGGCTTTGTGAAGTAGTGATAAAACTTTCTGATACTGATAAAGCTATTTTTTATACCGATTCCTCAGGTAAATTTATCATAAGCGGTAATATTATTGAAATTGGTACTAAGAAAAATCTGACTTCAGAAAGACTCGCCCTTTTAAATAAAAGAGTTCTTAATGCAGAGCAAATGAAAGAATTGGAAAAAGTGGTAGCCTTTACTTGGGGAACAGGAAAAAAATATATTTATTTTATAACTGATCCAGATTGTCCTTTTTGTAAACAGGCTGAAAACATTTTAGAAGATTTGGTGAAGAAGGGTTTAATTACAGTAAAGGTTATTCTCTTTCCATTAGAGCAAATTCATCCACAAGCTAAAGAAAAATCAATCTCTATTCTTTGTGATAATAAAGGATATGAGGGGTTAAAAAGTGGATATATAAGTAAAAATCAATGTGAGAAAGGGAAAGCAAAGGTTGAGGAAAGTATAAATGTGATTCAAAAGATAAAAGTTAGAGGAACGCCAACCTTTGTCTTTCCTGATGGGGAAATGAAAAGTGGAGTGCTTCCAGCAGAGGCAATACTAAGTAAATTAGGGATAAAATAATTCTTAGATGTTGTCTTATAAAGAGTGGAAATACCTTTTTACTTTAGTAAGAGAGGCTCTAAAAGCAGCTTTTGAAAATAGATCCTTAATAAATTTAGCCCCTTCAAGAGAAGAATTCCCCCATCTTTATGAGAAAAGAGGAGTGTTTGTAACTCTTTTAAAGAAAGGGGCTTTAAGAGGTTGTATAGGAAAC
>JBKBRL010000224.1:0-2046 GCA_046292115.1 Caldimicrobium sp. | reverse complement strand
AAGGAAATTAGAATATTAAGAGCAAAATAAAAGGAGGGGGAAATGGAAGAAAGAATATTTTCTCGTATTTGGTTATCAAGTTTACTTGACTTTTTATCGGGAACAAAAGCATTTTATTATATTATTGTAATTTCCTCCTTTATCCTGCTTATTGCAGCAATGTTTGGTGTTAATGCTATGTATAAAGGTTATAGCCATGTGTATGGAATATCTCGGGAGATTCCGTGGGGAATATTAATATCAGGATACATTTTTTTTGTAGTAACTTCTACTGGGCTGACGATTGTATCTTCTATAGGACATATTTTTGGAGTTAAATCGTTTTTACCTATAGCTAAAAGGTCAATTTTTCTCTCTATGGTTACACTTTTAGCAGGCTTTATGGTAATCTTTTTTGATGTTGAAAATCCTTTTAGGATGGCCATATGGAACCTTCTATCCCCTAATTTTACTTCTAATATTTGGTGGATGGGTACACTCTATGGTGTCTCTTTAGTATTTATGACCCTTGAGTTTATTTTACTTCTTTTGGAAAACCATAGATACGCAATGGTATCAGGATTATTAGGCTTAATTACAAAAATTGCTGCAATTAGTAATTTAGGAGCTGTTTTTGGGATGTTATATGGAAGAGAATTTTGGTATGGCCCGTATTTACCAATTTATTTAGTCGCTTCAGCAGTAGCTTCTGGGTGTACAGCTATTATTTTTTTTACTTATTTAGGTTATAAGATTACTGCAGAAAGAATGGATAAAGCTATGGAACTTTCATTACAAGCGGTAGCTAAAATTTGGGCTCTTTCTTTAGCCATATTAATTTTTCTTACTTTCTGGAATGTAATTACAGGATTTGCTGGAAGTGAGAGAAAAGTTTTAATTTTAAAAGAATTGATCTATGGTAAGTATGCAGTAAACTTCTGGTTTTTTGAATTGTTGCTTGGTATGGTGCTCCCCTTTTTCTTAATATTTATAGCTAACTTTAGAAATATGAATCAGTTATTTGTAGCTTCTTTCTTGGCTTTTATAGGCATTTTTGTTATGAGAGTAAATATGGTTGTTTTAGGTCAGATTGTTTCTCATTATTATGAATACAAAGTAACAGATTTTCCAGCCATACTGTCTTATTCTCCAACTATTCATGAATATATGATTATAGTTGGTGCAATTGGCTTTTGCTTTTTAAGCTTTTTAATTGGAGAAAAAGTTTTTAAAGGTCATAAAACAGAAATTCATTAAAGGAGGGGGAAAGAAAATGTTTAAGCATATGAAAAACTGGCTTTTGAATTTAAAGAATGAAGGAATAGAAAATGTAACAGATGAAACTAAAAGGGAGTTTTTAAAAATAGGGTTAATTATAACAGGGGTCTTTGCAGGAGGAAGTATCTTTTCTGTCGTATCAAAAGTTGCAGAGGGATTAGCCACAGCTGAAGAGATCCAAAAGGAGTATCCCTATAAACCTCATTATTCAATGGTTTTTAAAATTGATAGGTGTATTGATTGTGAATTATGTATGGAAGCTTGTAAAGCTACAAACCATGTACCTGATTATGGTTGGAGAACTATGATCCTTGAAAGATACGATGATAAGGCTTTAGATCAAAAAAGACTATTTATGCCAATTTTATGTAATCATTGTAATAATCCTCCTTGCGTCAGAGCTTGTCCGACTAAGGCCACTATAAAAGATCAAAAAACAGGAATAGTTCAAATGGTATCCTATAAATGTATTGGATGTAAAAGTTGTATGTCTGCCTGCCCCTATAATGCGAGATATTTTAACGAGGAGAAGCATGCTGTTGACAAATGTGATTTTTGTTGGGAATCAAGGCTCTCTAAAGGGGAAAAACTTACTGCCTGTGCAGCTGCTTGCCCGGCCGGAGTTAGGATATTTGGAGATCTCTCTGATTCAAACAGTGAGGTCTATCAGTTGGTGCATCAATTAGCCAAACCTGTATGGGTTCTTAAACCAGAAACAGGCGCAAAACCATATGTATTCTATACTATAAGTTAGGAGGGCAGAAAATGTTAAGAATAAAGACTATTTTC
>JBKBRL010000223.1:0-2059 GCA_046292115.1 Caldimicrobium sp. | reverse complement strand
GTCATTAAGATTTGGGTAAAAGGAGCTAAAACTAAGGAAGAGGCAAAGGCCTTAGCCAAAAGTGTGGCTGAATCTCCTTTGGTAAAAACAGCTTTTTATGGAGAAGACCCTAATTGGGGAAGAATTTTTGCAGCTTTAGGCAAAACTGGGATAGCCTTAGATCCTGAAGAAATAGAGTTATATATAAATAACCTGCCTTGGATAAGGGGGTTAAAGTTAATAAAGAGCGAGGCAGAAGTAAAAAGGGAGATGGCAAAGCCAGTGATTGAGTTAATTATTAAGTTAAAAAGGGGAAATCAAAGTTTTTGGATCTTGACGACTGATTTAACTGAGGAATATATAAAGATTAACGCCTCCTACAGGAGTTAAACCCTTCTTAAAGGAGTTAACCTATGGTAGAAAAAAAAGAGGGAAAAGATTTAGAGGAAAAAGCCTATTGCGAAAAATATAAAGACTGGGTCCTTGTAACTGTAGGATGTAAACACCCAAAGGAGTATTGTCAGTTTAGAACGCAATGTTTGCTTTATTTTAAGTCTAAATTTAAGGATTTTTAAAGGTATGAAGATCTTAATTACTAATGATGATGGAATTTATGCAGATGGGCTTTGTGGGTTATATTTTGCTTTAAAAGAGGAACATGAGGTATATATAGTTGCTCCAGAAGTTGAAAGAAGTGCCGTTGGACATGCCATAACCATTCACTATCCATTGAGAGTAAGGGAAGTTAGGAGGGGAAAATATTTTTGGGGATATGCCGTTTCTGGAACACCTGCAGATTGTGTAAAATTAGCTATATACGAACTTATAGGACCTGTAGACTTAGTTATTTCTGGTATTAATAGGGGCGCAAATGTTGGGATTAATGTTTTATACTCGGGTACAGTCTCTGCTGCTACAGAGGCTAAGATATTAGGTACAAATGGAATAGCTGTTTCTATAGATGCCTATGAAAATGTTGATTATTGTTTTTCAGCATATTTCATTTCAAAATTTATAAAAAATCTTTCTCTTTTGCCTCTGCCATATCCTTTTTGTTTGAATATAAATATACCTAATTTGAGCCCTCATAAAATTAAAGGTATTAAAGTAGTGAGACAGTCTACTATGCCTTTAAAAGAATTTTTTGAAAAAAGATTAGACCTTCATGGTAAGATATATTATTGGCAGGGTGCAGAAGAACATACGGAAAAAGATGAAGATACAGATGTAGTTTCTCTTAAAAAAGGCTATATTACTATTACCCCTCTCCATTATGACCTAACTTTATATTCCACTTTAGAAAAAATGCCTAAAGAATTACCGGTAAAATATTAAATACTGTATTTTCTCCCTATTAATCCTATTTATTATTGAGAAAAATGTGTTATATTATTTTTATAAAAGAATAAAAGGAGGCGATACTATATGAGAAAAAGAAGTAGATTAGTTACTTTAGAAGATGTTAGGTTTGTTTATGAAAATTATGCTACTATGAGTGCTACACAAATTGCAGAAAAATTAGGTATTAGTAAATTTCAGGTAAACAAGATTGTTAATGAGTTAAGGAAAAGGGGGGTAGAGGTTCCCAAAAAAGTTGGTAAAAAAATTAATGTTTATGATGCCTTCGTTGAAGAGCTAAAGAAGCAAGGGAAACTCTAAGTTAAAAGTTCCTTTATTAATATACAATCTTTGGCTATTTGATTTTTTAATTCTTCTACAGAGTCAAATTTTTTCTCGGCTCTAATTCTTTTTACTAAGTGTAATTCCATATTTTTATCATAAAGCGGACTATTGTTATAATTGAGTAAATGGACTTCTATAGAAAGGTGTTTTTCATGAAAAGTGGGGTTATAACCAATGTTTAGAGCGCCTAAATATTTTTTATCATCAAGAAATGCCCACACTGCATAGACGCCGTGTGCTGGAATTAGTTTTTCTTCAGGAATGAGTAAGTTTGCTGTGGGAAATCCTATGAGTTTTCCTCTACCCTTTCCTTTTATAACTTTTCCTTTAAGACTATAGGGCCTTCCTAAATATAGATTAGCTAATTCTACTTCTCCCTTTAATAAAAGTTCTCTAA
>JBKBRL010000020.1:0-8247 GCA_046292115.1 Caldimicrobium sp. | reverse complement strand
CCAGGGGTCACCTGCCCCCCACCTACCATACCTGCTAAAGTGGAAAATTTCATTCCTGTTGGTGTCATTCCCATATAATCTCTATTAACTATCATTATACCATTTACAGAAGGTAGTAAAGCTGCAATTCCTTCCATACAACCACAAACTGTCATAGGATCCACTAAAATACTATACAAACTTACCCTTTCAACTGCACCACGTGAGGCCTGTTTAACATACTCATTAACTCCAGAAAATTGCCCTAAAACTTCATCTATAAGTTCTCCCTTAGGAATGGGCTGATTGGGACCTGCAGGATTGATTTGATAGCAAGCTTTTCCATCAAGCCAATTGTAAGCTCCACAAGCTCCCACTCTTTCTGGTGTAATCACACATACATGATTGGGAGCAAAACTCTGACAAAGGGTACAAGAATAGAATACATCCACTGTTTCATCTGTAAGACCAGCTAACCTGGCATCTCTTCTTTCATATACGCTCTTTGCTAACTCGAGTATTTCTTTTACTTTATCTTCAACAGTATAAATAGTCACTTGACACTTATCAACGATGGCACCATATTCCTGCCTTAACTTAGCATAAAGAATACGTCCTATATGCTCAAATTTAAATCCCTTTTCCACAGCCTGTTTACTTATCCTCAACCACATAATATTTCTCTGTCCTACATGCATAATTCCTTGAGCATAATTCACCAAATGATGAAACTGTCTCTCTAAAATGGCTTCAAAATCCTCTTGCATATTTACTCCGGCAACTTTAACCACCACCGCAAAAGGCAAGACATAGGGTGGTCCCTTAATGCCTAACTTTTCCACATCGCTTATCTCTGGCCCAATAACCTCAATCTTTCCATCCTCCACCTCATCAAGAGTTCCTGTTAGAAGAAGCTCCACTGCTGGAGACCTTCCTCCCCCACATTCTAAATACAAATCATCCTTTCTTACTCTTTCTCCTTCAAAAGCTGGAGCATAGGCTACAGGAATATCTAATTTTATGGAAGTGACCTTTAAGCCTCTTACTTCTATTGCCCTATCTACAATTTCTTCATGGGGCACTTTAGATACCACATGTTCATAGGTACAGACACCATATGGCTTAATTTCTGGAATATCCCAATCTGAAATCACTGGAAAGCCCCAATTTATAGCTCCTGCTCCATTGGCATACCATTCATCTGAAACTGGACCAAAGGTTATAACAAAGGCAAAGGTGCGATCTTTATTATAAAGAAGATTCCCTAAATAGTCCCCAGGCTTAATTCCACCAAAGGACATAGCTACTCTACAAGCAAAACCAATTGCAAAAACAACTGAAGTGTAATCTGGACCAAAGGGAATTAGTCTTGTAGGCCAACCAAGCTGCACACCAGCCTCTTTTAGTAAATAGGGCATATATATTCCGTTTGTCTGATCATGCATAAATACATAAAGATTTTTCTCTAAAAGCTCCTGAGCTATTCTTTGAGCTGTTTCCTTATCAGGTGGAGCTCCTAAAATAGCTGCAAAACCAGGTGCTGTTCCATCAACAAATTCAACGCCCCTCTTCCTAAAGATAACATCATCAGCGGCACCAAGCCAAATATTATTCTCTAAAGGGTCTTCTCCTTTTACATAAACATTGGGATTCTCTAAATACTTAATAGCCTCTATAATCTCTTCCGCAAAAAAGGTTGCCATTCCAGCATCTAAAGCAGGCCCTAAATAGGGAAGCCAGGTTTTCTCTGAAGGGATTTCCGGAAGCAAGCGTTTGGCCTCTTGTAGCACCTCTTCACAGTCCCCAAGTCTTTTAACAGGATAACCTAAAATGGCATATATTATAGGCAAATAATAAGCAGTATTAGGGAAGCCAATTTCTGCTTCCTTGCCAAACTTTTTTACAGCCTCTTCATACTTTTCAAAGGCTCTCTCAACTATCTTATGGGCACCTCTTATGGCTGCTGTAGCTATTATTTTTGACATACAACCAACCCCCTTTATACCTACATATTAACCTTTTAAACCGTGGAAAAGTGTTTTACATAACTCCACGGCTTTTGGATGTCTCATAATAAGTAAATCACCTCCTGCTAAGGCTAAAGTAATTCCTGTTAATGTTTCCATTAAGATTCCCCTTGCTTCTGCCTCACCCATAACATCGTCTGTTGGTAGCCCTGCCTCCTTCGTCTTCCAAACTTCCTTACCTATATTACAAATAAAGGGAACTTGCAGCTTAGTATCTTGTGCATAAAGAGCAGCAAGCCTTATTCTTTCCATAACAGAGTATGTATATTCTAAGCCATACCCTAAAGCCCCAATAGAAGGATCCATGATGATCTTATCTAAAGATACCCCCATATTTTCTAATAAGATATTTAGCTGCTTTGCTAAATTAACATCAATGGGACTTGATGCAATAACTGGTAGATTATATCCCATTGCAACTGCTGCTAATGTTCTGTGATTTGCCTCAACGATAGGACCTATAACTGCACCTCTGTCTCCTATAAGGTCTGCTACATCTCTTAACACCTCAACATCTTTTTCTGCGTTTCCTGAACCCCAAACAATTAAAGGAACATCTACTGCCTTTAGAACCTTTTCCACTACCTTTTTCGCATGCTCTACCGGTAAATTCAAAAAGTTAGGGTCTGTTCCTAATAAATAGATACAAATTGCCTCAACTCCATACTCCTCTACACATTTCTTTGCCCAAAGTCCTGGATCATGATAGACATCTCTATAATATTTAGCTAAACCCTCAGGCCATTCTTCTGGCTGGATATCAAGAATCTCAAGGGCAAACTTTACATCATTTTTCATCTCCCCTTCAAAATAATGAAAATTTATCGCTGATACTCCACCTACCTTTATGGCTTTATCACCCTTTCCTATAATTACCTCCCTAATTTCACCTGTTGCCTTCTCCACATATAAATCCTCTAAAAGCTTGCTCGCCCTCTCCTTTAATGACCTGTAAGCCCCCTTAAGTTGACCAATTTTAATTTCAACTACTTCTTTCTTTTCTTTAACTACTTCTTCCTTAGGCTTTTCTTCCTGGGGTTTAACTTCTATGGGTTTTTCCTCTACAAGTTTCTCCTCTATAGGCTTTTCCGCTTTTGGCTTCTCTTCAGGTTTTTTCTCTTCTATAGCCTCAACTTTAGGAGCTGAAACTTCGATTTTTTCTTTAGGCTCCTCTCTTACTTCTATTCTTTCCTCAGGTCTTTCTTCCTTTCTTTCTTCTACTTTTTCTTCAATCTTTTCAACTGCTTTTTCCTCAACCTTTATCTCCTGCCTTATTTCAGGCTTAACTTCCTCTTTCTTCTCAATTTTTTCCCTTCTTACTATCTCAATTGGTCTTTCTTTAGGTCTTAATTCCTTTTTACCTAAAAACTCTTCTTCTATCTTTGAAATCCCATCTTCTAAAGCTTCCATACTTGCTTTTAAATTTTTCAAACTTGCCTTTAAATCTGAAAGTATTTCAACTAAAGCCATAATAGAAAATCTTCCTTCTCCCATTTCTGCCTCCACGGGAATTTCTTTTTCAATTATCTTTTCAACGATTACTTCCACGGGCTTTTCTACAATCTTTTCTACTACTTTTTCTACCACCACTTCCACAGGCTTTTCCACTACTTTTTCAACTACCTTTTCTACCACAAATGGTGGAGTCAGTACATATTCCTCTCTTGGATATAATCCAGCTCTCTTTACTATTTCTGGGACCGCTTCTTCCCATTCAATAGCCATTATATGTACTCCCCTTACTCCGGGGATCTCCCTAACCTGCTGAATAATGTCCACAGCTATCTGAATGCCCTCTTCCCTTTTATCCTTTGCTGATTCAAGCCTCTTTATTATCTCATCAGGCACTTCAAGCCCTGGCACATTATATTTCATATACTTTGCCATCCCTAAGGATTTAGGTGGTGTTATCCCTGCTAAGATATATACATTCTCTAAAAGTCCAAGTTCTCTACATTTCTCCATAAATTTCCTAAATTTATCTACATTGTATATAATTTGTGTCTGAATGAACTTTGCGCCTGCCTTCATTTTTTTGGCTAAACGGAATGGTCTAAACTCAAAGGGATCTCCAAAGGGGTTTTCTGCTGCCCCTAAAAAAAAGTAGGGTCTCTTACCCTTTATTTCCTCATTATTAGCAAATTTTCCATTAATCATACCATGAACTAAATGTATAAGTTGGATAGAATCTAAATCAAAAACAGGCTTTGCTTCTGGATTATTACCAAACTTTGGGTGATCTCCTGTTAAACATAAAAGATTTTTTATCCCTAAGGCACTTGCTCCTAAAAGGTCAGCTTGAATCCCTATTCTATTTCTATCTCTACAGGTCATTTGCATCACTGGTTCAAGTCCTTCTGCCATAACCAGTATCGCTGAGGCAAAACTGGAAACCCTCACCACCGCTGTTTGACAATCCGTGATATTTACAGCATCTACAAAACCTTTTAATAACCTTGCCTTATTGCGTATTACCTCCCCATCAGCATTCCTTGGCGGCCCAATTTCTGCTGTAACAGCAAATTTTCCTGATTCAAGCACACTTTGAAGATGACTTCTTTCCTCCAACCCTTAACCTCCTCTTAAATTCTTAAATCTTCCCTCACTCTTACCCTTAAACCGTTACCACCAGCAGGTCTCCAATCCTTTGGTTCCCAAATCTCAAGAAGCCTCTCTAATTCACCTCTTGCAGTAAGTCTCTCCACAATCAATTGCCATACACAGGGCATATCCTTTCTGACCTCACAACTTCCTTTTTGCGACCCACCACAGGGACCATTCAATAAATTTTTAGCACATCTCGCAATAGGACAAAGCCCAGCTGTCTTATCTATAATACACTTACCACAACCTCTACATTTCTCCACCCACTCCCCTAAGGCAATATTTGCTCCGTAAAAGGTAGTATCAACTCCAGGATAAACTCTTAACTCTGGATAAAGGTCAGCAATCAAATTAACTCCCACACCACAGGCAAGGCTAACTATAGCATCCACTTTCTTTCCGAGCTCTTTTAAAGGTTCTAAATATTCAGGGTCGCACTGCCTAATAAAAGTTTCTTCCAAAACCTCAAGTTCTCTCCCTTTTTTCATACTTGCCAATCTTAAGGCCTCAGCCAAAATAGCTACTTCTCTATCCCCTCCTGTAGAGCAAATAGAGACGCACCCTCTACATCCCAGCACTAATATTTTTGAAAATCCTCCTACATTCTCTAAAATTTCAGGGATTGGCTTCCTTTCTGCTATAATCATTCCTGCCTCTCCTTCACGGCAAAATTTATAAGTCTTTTGTAGAACTCTTTTGCTTTATTAACAAAATCCTCTGCTGAAAGCCTCCCCACAAAAAACATCTCTACTCTCTCTTTTTCTATTCCAACCTCCTCTAAAATCTTTCTTGCTCCAAGAACTCTCTTTTCTGCTCTCTCACTTCCCTTTAGATTATGGCAAGTACCTTTTTCACAGCCTGCAACCATAACACCATCGGCACCCTCTCTAAAAGCTCTTAAAATATCAGTTATTTCAATATGTCCTGAACAGGGATACCTCTTAATCTCTACCCTCCCAAGAATTTGTTCCAAATCTTCTCTTTCAGAAAGATTAGTATAATTACAACATAATATAGTTAACTTCAAAGCATTAGGCATTATCCTTTTACCTCCGCATACTCAGGTTTTCTTTTTAGCTCAATTGCCCGTGCCGGGCACTCATTAACACAGATCCCACAGGCTCTACATTTCATTGGATCAATATAGGCATACTCAGCATCTTTGATACTTGCTGCAGAAAAGGGACAAGTCCTAACGCAAGTAAGACAAACAATACATTTGCTTGGATTGACCCTCGCAAAGGCACCAACTTCAAAAAGCTTTTCCCGTGAAACTAAACCCTTTTCTAAAGCAAATTCTCGAATTTTTTTTATAACTTCCTTTGGTTTTACAACCATTGGACAAACAGGCACGCAACTTCCACATTGAGAACAATACCATAAAATTTCATTGTATAATCTTTCAACAAGCCCTATTAAAAGTAAATGAATAATTTTTCTTGGGTCAAAGATATGTGTTGTTTTCTTAACAGGACAAATACCTGAACAGGCTCCACATCTAAAACATTGATCATAGGTCTCAACTCCTGCCTTGACAAAATCAAAAAGTTCTCTTTCCTGCACAGTCTCTAATTTCAATTTCTGCCTCCTCTTAAGTCTTTACAATTTTATTCAAAAGGGGACTTAATTCTTCAGGACTTGCCCCTACCTTTTCCACAATGAAGTCTAAACTTTTAGGTCCATCTTCTAAAAGCTTCTTAATCTCAATTTCATAAAGTTTATTTTTTAAGCTAACCAAAAGCTTTTCTTCCACTTTCTTTTTAATCGTTTCCAAAGAAAAATCTTTCAATTTTTTTAATTCTTTAGCAATATTTCCGTAGGCCGTCCTCACTTGCATATTTTGACATACCATAACAGCTGAATCTAAATAAAATTCTAAATCTTCTTTGCTTTTGCCCTCAGCTGTCCCTAAAGGGCCAAGCTCTCTTACTCTCAACATAAAACTTTTCATATCCTCTACCAATTTTACAGGTTCTGCACTGGATACCCATTCTAACTTGAATCTCTCTTGGTTTAGTCCTATAAGCTTCATTAAAGCCCAAACCATTTCACCCATTACTAAAGCCTGAAAATTTCCATCTGAATATTTACATTCTCCTAACTTACAACCTCCAACCATTACCGCATCAGCCCCATTTTTAAAGGCTTCAAAAATAAAAAGGGGCTCAACTCGCCCACTACACATTACTCTAATAACCCTATGAAAGGGTGGATAATTCTGGCGAGCCACACCGGCCGCATCAGCTGCTGCGTAGCATCACCAGTGACACATAAAACTTAAAATTTTTGGCTCAAAAGCCATTCCTACCTCCTATGTGGCTTCAACTATTTTTTTCTCCTCAATGGCTGCCTCTCCCTCTTCTTCTCTCTTAAATCCTCTAATTTGATCTAATATGGCCTCTGAAGTAAAACCTCCCACATCTATGGCAAAGACTGGACAATGAGAAGCACAAATTCCACAACCTTTACAAGCTGCTTTTATTACTTGAGCCTTTCTTCTCTTTTCCACTTTTACCATCTCTATAGCAGAGAAGGGACAAATTTCAGCACAAATGGCACATCCTATACATTTTGCCTCATTCACGGAAGCAACGATTGGTGGCACCTCCACATAACCCTTAGCTAAGGGAATTGCAGCCTTTCCTGCCCCAGCTCTCGCTTGGGCTAAAACTTCTGTCACAAGCTGTGGACTATGCGCAAGCCCCACAACAAAGACACCATCTGTAGCTGTTTCAACAGGTCTCAACTTAACATGGGCCTCCATTATAAATCCTTCCTCATTTGTAGGCAATTTTAAAAGATTAACCACTTCTTTTGCTTCCTCAGCAACAATTCCTACAGAAAGCACACACAAATCAGCCTTTAACTCAATCTCCTCTCCTAAAACCACATCCCAAACCCTAACCACAGGTTGTTTGTTTTTTATTTCTACCACAGGCCTTTTGTCTTCTTTAAACCTTATAAAACGCACTCCTTTCTTTCTTGCTTCTAAGTAATACTTTTCATAAAATCCATAGGAGCGCATATCCATATATAAAATATATACTTCACTCTCAGGGCTAAGTTCTTTTATCTTAAGGGCATTCTTTAACGCCTGGATACAGCAAACTCTACTACAATAGCTAAGTTCCTCCCCCCTTGACCCAGCACATTGCACCATTACTATTTTCTTAGGAAATCCTTTTGCTCCTCCCTTTTCCAACCTCTCCTCTAAATCTAATTGGGTAATAATAACCTTACCATCTAAGGGATATTTAGTGGGCCTATACTCCCGTCCCCCAGTAGCAACAACTACTACCCCATGATTTAATATAGTTGAAGAGTCTCCTGCCCTTAGGGTAGTTGTATAATTCCCTACATATCCTGAGATATTTTCCACAGTTGCCCCAGTAAAAACTTTAATCTTTGGATTTTCTCTTACTTTATTTTCTATTGAATTCAAAAAGCTTTTTGCATCCTCCCCTGTGATAAAATACTTTACTCTTCTTAAGTTTCCACCTAATTCTGCCTCTTTTTCTACTAAATAGACTTCAAAACCTTGTTCAGCAAGAGAAAGAGAAGCAAACATCCCCGCAACGCCTCCACCTATCACTAAAGCTGATGGTGTAACCTTTACTCTTTGAAGTTCCAAAGGAGT
>JBKBRL010000222.1:0-2061 GCA_046292115.1 Caldimicrobium sp. | reverse complement strand
AGACCACTTAAGTTTAACCTAGCAAAAAGACCAGAGAGCCACATAAAACTTAGAAGAAGGGAAGTTAATATGTATAAAAAATTATTCCCAGTATTTACAGCTGAGACCCCTATGAAAATGGTAAGAACTATATAAAGAAAACCTGCTTTTGTAACTTTAAGTGACGACATGAACTAACTTTTAGTCTACAGGAAGTTTAAGGGTTTCTAAAATTTCTTTAATAATTACTTCTTTTTCTGCGTATGATTCCTCTTTAAAAACCAAACGATGAATTAAAACATAAGGTGCTAATTCTTTGATATCTTCAGGGATCACATAATCTCTTTTCTCAAGAAAAGCTTTGGCTTTAGCACCGGCAATTAAATTTAAGGCTCCTCTGGTGGATAGTCCCACTAAAATCTTGGGATGTCTCCTTGTTGCAGATACTAAATCCAAAAGATAATCTAAAACTTTTTCTGATACCTGCACTTCCTTTACCTTTTCCTGAAGCATTATTACATCTTCTGGTTTTAAAAGAGTGGGAAGATCTTTTATCTCCTCTTTTAGACTTCCTCTCTTTAAGATTTCTTTTTCCAGGTTTCTTTCTGGATAGCCAAGAGAGATCTTCATCAAAAATCTATCAAGCTGTGCCTCAGGTAGAGGAAAGGTCCCATAAAGTTCTATAGGATTTTGAGTAGCTATAATAAAAAAAGGTTGGGGAAGGGGGTAAGAGATACCATCAACTGTGACCTGTCCTTCTTCCATTGGTTCAAGCAAAGCACTCTGCGTTTTAGGACTCATCCGATTAATTTCATCCACAAGGATTAAATGATTAAAAATAGGACCTCTGTGAAACTCAAAGGTCTCTAACTTCTTATTATATACACTTGCTCCAGTTATATCAGAAGGAAGAAGGTCACTTGTCCCTTGGATCCGCCCAAAGGATAGCCCTAAGGTTTTAGAAAGAGCAAGGGCAAGAGTTGTTTTTCCCACACCAGGTAAATCCTCAATTAATAGATGGCCCTTTGCTAATAGGGCTATAAGTGAAAACTTTATCGCCTTCTCTTTTCCTGATAATACCTCCTCTAAAACTTTTATAATCCTCTGAAGCTTTTCCATAAAGTTTACCTTTTGAGCTTTCCTATAAGTTAAACCCTTTGCTTTTTAACTTAGCATAATATTTGAAAAATTGCATAGATAAATAGATGATACTTATCTTTAAAAAGAACGAAGCTAAACCTTACAAAGAATTCTTAGTGAACCCTTTAAAATAAGGCAAGGGCAAGGCCCCTGCCAATAATTTATGCTTTTTACAACTTGAACCGACCAATAAGCTCTTCTATTGCCTTTGCTTCATCCGTTATTCTAATACTTAACTCTCTCAACCTCTCAGCTATAGAAACAATTTCTTCTGCGGCATTCTTTATTACATTTGCTTGGTCTTCATTTATCATTATCTTATCCTTCGTTGTCATTATATGCTCGGATACACTGTTTACAACGATTGTTTGTTCCTCCACTGCAGAAGCTATCGCATTTGCTGATTCTTCTACCTTGGCTATCTGCTCTACAATTCTTTCCACGCCACTTGAGACCTCGTTACTACTTTCTTGTAAAAATCTAATCTTTTCTGCAATAGAAGAAGTGGCCGCTTGAGTTTGCCTGGCAAGCTCTTTTACCTCATTAGCAACAACTGCAAAACCCTTTCCAGCCTCCCCTGCGCGGGCTGCCTCAATGGAGGCATTTAGAGCAAGTAGATTTGTCTGCTCAGCAATACTATTAATTAAATTCACTACTTCATTTATCTCCTGAGAGGCTTTCTGTAGAAGCTCTACCTTTTCTTTGGCAGCATTAACAGTCCCAACAGTTTCTTTTACAACACTTGAACTTTCAAGGGCACGCTTTGAAATTTCATTTATAGCACTTGAAAGCTCCTGCATGGACCTTGCAATGTCCTCCATAGCTGAAAGAAGCTCTGAGGAAGAGAGAGAAATAAAATCAGCCCTCTCTTTAAAATCTATCCCTTTTTCATTTAAAATATCCATCTCGCCCTTTAACTTCTCTGATTCACTAAATAGAGCC
>JBKBRL010000221.1:0-2073 GCA_046292115.1 Caldimicrobium sp. | reverse complement strand
AATAGGCCTTTTTTAAGGAGGGTTTCTTTTTTTAAAAAATTTTTGTAAATGACATAACCCAAAATAAAGAAAGCGCTTATAGATAAAACAATAAAAAGGAGTTCCTTTGCTTCCTTAGGGTTTTCAAAAATGGTTTTTAATGTAAAGGGAGCCATGAAAAGATAAAAAAGGGCACCAGAAATACTTTTCATCGTAACGATGGTTAAGATTTGATGAAGGTGTCCACCCTTTCGGGATAGTGTATAGAGTGGAAGAATTTCGCCACCTATATGGGCAGGGGTGATAGTGGCACCAAAGGTATTGACAAAGGAGACTATGTAACCATACCATAGTGGATATTTTATACCCACTGCTCTTGCTATAATAATAACTCGTAAGGTATCAAAAGTATGATAAAAAAAAAGGCTTAAAAGAGAGAAAAAAAAATTTTTCCCATTAAGGGACAGTAATAGAGAGGGTAGATCTTTAGGGAAATGTTTTATTATGAGATATCCAAAGGAAAAACAAATTATCAAGGTAAAAAGAATGAGTCCTAATAAAAGATATTTAAGCATATAAAAGATTATATCATAGAACAAAGGCTTTTAAAACTCTTGAATTAGGTTATTCTTATCAAGAATAAAATCAGGGAGTATAAACAATTCAGCCTTAAATTTAGCTTAAAGGAGGTCCTATTACATGGAAAGAAAAATTCTTTGGGCTCCTTGGAGAGGAGAATATGTAAGTGGAAAGAGAGAAAGTGGATGTATTTTTTGCCCGCCCAAGGCTCCAACTACTCCTGAGGATAGACCTATTCTTTACATAGATGAAAAAGTGATGATTATGCTTAATAAATTTCCGTATAATACAGGGCATCTTTTGATTTCTCCGATTAGACACGTGGCAAATCTTGAGGATCTATCGGAAGAAGAGATAACAGCTCTTATGAAAATGGCTCAAAATGCGATTAAGATTTTAAAAAAGGTCCTCAATCCTGATGGATTTAACGTGGGGTTAAATTTAGGAAAGGTTGCTGGAGCGGGATATCCTGAACATCTTCATCTGCAAATCGTTCCGCGTTGGGAAGGCGATATTAATTTTTTAACCATTTTAGACGACCTAAGATTAGCCTCTCATCATTATTTAAAAGTATATGAATTTTTAAAGCCTCATTTTGAAGCATTAAAGGAGGTGCCTTAGGATATGCGCAAAATACCAAGAGTTATGTCAACCCAACATCCAGATAATGTATCCCTTCCTTTTTTCGCAGAAACCACAGATATGTCAGGAGAAGATGAAATTCAAGAGGCCTATTATGCCTTTTTCCATTTATCCTGTGATGAACAGATGTGGGATAGCGAAGGGAAAGAAGTAGATGATTTTGTGGTAAAGAAACTTCTTGCACGCTATCCCTACTATTTTAAGAAAAAAAGGTTAGGTGAAGAGATTTTTTTAACCTTAAGGCTACCAAATCCTGCAGTAGAAAAAGAAGAAGCTAAAATTTTAGTTGAAGCTTTAGAAAGTATTCCCAGGTCAATGGATGCAGCAAGACTCTTTTTTGGTGAACCTTGCCCGCCCCCCATTTTCGAGGTTATTCTTCCAATGACTACCTCAGCCGATGAACTCAATAGAGTATATTTTTTTTACAAAAATTTTGTCTCGGGGAAACAAAATCAACCTATTTATGAAGGGTCTATAACTGTAGCAGAATGGGTCGGCGAATTTTTGCCAGAAAAAATTAATGTTATTCCTCTTTTTGAAGATGTTAAATATATGCTTAAAGCAGCGGATATATTAAAAGAATATTTAAAGGATAAAGACGAAAACTATCTTCGTGTTTTTTTAGCACGTTCTGATCCAGCCCTAAATTATGGCATAATAGCTGCTGTTTTAGCTAATAAAATTGCTTTAAAGAGAATTCACAAACTCTCTCAGGAAATTGAAAAAGAGCTTTATCTAATTTTAGGTGCGGGATCTCCTCCCTTTAGAGGCAATCTTACACCTTATACTGTTGACTTTGTGCTCTCTGAATATCCTTCTGTTGAAACCTTTACAGGTCAGTCTGCTTTTAAGTATGATTACCCTATTGAAGAT
>JBKBRL010000220.1:0-2075 GCA_046292115.1 Caldimicrobium sp. | reverse complement strand
TTAGCATGCTCCAATTCTGAGACTTGTCTCTTTTTAGGAGAAAGAGGCTGTAGTCTTGAACTGGTGCCTTTATTTTGTAGAAACTTTTTTTGTACACCTCTAAGCAAATATTTAGGATTGAAAAATCTAACCTATATTCAACATACTATGGAAGAGGAGGCTAAACTTAGTTTTATTGTCAGCGAATATTTAAAGAAAACCCTAAAAATAAACCATAAAGGAGTTTAGCTTATGGAATATTATTTAGTTACGGGTGCTGCAGGATTTATAGGCTGGAAAGTTAGTGAATTTTTATTAAAAGATGGGCATCCTGTATTGGGTATAGATGAACTAAATAATGCTTATGACCCAATTTTAAAAGAATGGAGGTTAAATCAATTAAAAAATTATACCCATTTTAAATTTTTTAAACTTAATTTAACAAACTTAGAAGCTTTAAGGCTTCTTTTTGAAATGTATCCTATAAAAGGGATTATTCATTTGGCAGCTCGTGCTGGAGTTAGACAAAGTATCAATGATCCCTGGGTTTATGTTGATAGTAATATTAATGCTACCTTAAATCTTTTATCCCTTGCAAAAGATTTTGGTATTAAGAAATTTGTACTTGCCTCAACTTCATCCCTTTATGCTGGACAAAATCCCCCCTATCATGAAGAACTAAAGGTAGATACCCCTCTTTCACCTTATGCAGCTACAAAAAAGGCTGCTGAGCTTTTAGCGTATAATTTCCATCATCTATATGGGCTCGATATTACAATCTTACGCTATTTTACTGTTTATGGGCCAGCTGGCAGGCCTGATATGAGTATTTTTCGCTTTATAAAATGGATAATTGAGGAACTTCCTATTGAAATTTATGGTGATGGATCTCAAGCCAGAGATTTCACTTACATAGATGATATAGCAAGAGGTACAATCTTAGCCTTAAAACCTTTAGGCTTTGAAATAATTAACTTAGGAGGTGGAAAAAACCCTGTTTCTATTAATCAAGTAATTGAAATTTTAGAAAGTTATTTACAGAAAAAGGCTATAAAAAAATATCTACCCTTTCATAAAGCAGATGTTAAAGTTACCTGGGCTCATATTGAAAAGGCTAAAAAACTCCTCAACTGGCAACCAGAAATTTCCCTTGAGGAAGGGTTAAAAAAAACTGTAGAATGGAGTTTAGAATACATGGACCTTATAAAACAGGTAAAATTATGAAGGATTTAAAAAGAGAATTAATCTTTTGGACTAAGTATCTATCAGAAAAGGGCTTAATTTCTGGTTCAGAAGGCAATCTCTCATTTAAAACTGACCATGGATTTTTTATAACCCCTACAGGAAAAATTAAAGAAACTCTCACTCCAAAAGACCTTTCCCTTATCACCTTTGATGGGGCCATACTCTTTGGCAAGCCTTCTTCAGAATGGGGACTCCATCAAAAAATTTACTTAAAATGCAAAGAGGCTAAAGTAATTGTCCATACTCATCCTCCTTATGTGCTTTCAATGGAAAAATTAGGCTTTGATTTTAAAAGTTTTTATCATCCTGAAGCAACCTTAATTGTTCCCAAATTAGCCGTCCTACCTTATTTTCCACCGGGTAGTAAAAGTCTTTGGGAATTTGCATCTAATCTTTGTATTAACTATAAACTGGTCCTTCTATCTAAACATGGGGTTGTGGCATGGGGTGAAACCTTTGAAGAGGCAGTTAATTTAATGTTATTACTGGAAAAATTAGCTTATTTAGAGTATTTAGTTTATAAAGGGGGTAAAGCATGAAGCATATGAGATCCCAGGCTTTTTATGAGAGGGCAAAAAAAGTTATCCCAGGTGGGGTCAATAGCCCTGTTAGAGCTTGCAAAGCAGTTAAGGGAAACCCTGTTTTTTTTGAAAGAGGAGATGGCGCATATCTTATTGATGCTGATGGTAACCGCTATATAGATTATGTCTGTAGTTGGGGGCCCCTTATTTTAGGACACGCCCATCCTAATGTTATTGCAGAAGTATATTTTGCAAGTAAAAGAGGAACCTCTTTTGGAGCGCCCACATGGTTAGTAGTAGAGATGGCTGAGCTTTTGTGTAAATGTATTC
>JBKBRL010000219.1:0-2079 GCA_046292115.1 Caldimicrobium sp. | reverse complement strand
TAAGGCCATTATTTTATTTATTGCTATTTTTAAGCCTTACCTTTTTCTCTGAGTAAATTCATCCCTTTGGGTAGGTTTTAGTTGCTACCTTGCATACTTGTCTTCTATCCTCTCAATATCGTCCTCTCCTGTGTACTCTCCCACTTGCACCTCTATCAGCACAAGGTCTATTTTCCCTTCGTTCTCCAAACGGTGAACTTCTCCCATTTTAATGTAAGTTGACTCATTTGGTCTGACATAATATTTCTTGTCTCCGACTGTGACTGTTGCTGTGCCTGAAACTACTATCCAATGCTCATTGCGATGAAGATGCTTCTGTAAAGAAAGTTTGCCCCCTGGTTTTACCACTATTCTCTTTATTTTATAACCATTCCCTACAAGTAATACTTCATAGCTTCCCCAGGGCCGAGAAACTTTCACATGACTCTCAAGAAGCTCAGGCCTCCTTTCTTTTACTCTTGAGACAATCTCTCTTACCTTTTGACCATAGCTTTTTTAGCTACCAAAAGGGAATCAGAGGTATCAACTATAATTAGATCCTCTACTCCTAAGGTAGAAATAAATCTGTTCTTATCAGAGATAATGAGATTATTCTTAGCTTCTATATTAATAGCATTTTCATTTAAGGTGTTCCCAGAGTCATCCTTTGGCAGTAAGTCATAAAGAGAATCAAAGCTTCCCACATCACTCCAATAAAAATCAGCTTTAATAAGCTTTATCTTCTCGCTTTTCTCCATAACTGCACAGTCAATGCCTTTTTCAGGTATTTTCTTCATTAACTCCTGTTTTATAGCAAAAACATTTTCCCTTTTTAGTTCCTTATGCTTATAAGCCTCAAAGGTGCTTTCATATATCTCTGGCTCAAATCTTTTTAATTCCTCTAAATAAACTCCTGCCTTAAAACAGAATATTCCTGAATTCCAGAAAAATTTTGCCTGGTCTGGTTTTGTATTCGCAGTTATATATCCTTTGGCAGTCTCTAAATCTGGCTTTTCATGAAATAACTGGACTTCAAAAACCTTTCCCTCTGGATCATTAGACTTAGCTTTTATATAACCATAACCTGTCTCAGGGTGCGTTGGCTCTATACCAAAGGTTACAAGATAACCCTTTTTGGCATATTCTAAACCTAATATCACTGCCCTTCGGTACGCCTCTACATCCTTAATCATATGATCACTTGGAGAAACTAAAACGACCTCCTCGGGGTCAAGCATAAAACAGGCAAGAGCAATGGCAGGAGCTGTATTTTTCCCAACAGGCTCAAGAAGAAAAGAAAAAGACGGTGTCTTTGTAGCTTCTGGGCCTGAAAGCTCCTCTAATTGCTCTTTTGCCAGATAGAATTGCTCCTTATTTGTAACAATTACAAATCCATTGGAAATCTCTTTGTTTCTTTGCACAGTCATCTGAAAGAGAGATTTATCCTCAAAGAGCTTTACAAATTGTTTAGGCATTAAGGTACGACTCAATGGCCAGAGCCTCGTTCCGCTTCCTCCACAAAGAATAATAACTTGCATATCTAATTACCTAACCTTTTAGTTTAGCTAACTCTACCTGTTTAGGGCTTATACTCTTGTCTCTATAATAAAACTCTTTTTACTCTTGCCTCTTAGCTTCAAGAATTATATATTTTATAGGCACTGTCAAGGTCCTAAAATCAAGATGTGGTTATTTAAAAAAAAGGCACCTGAAGAAGAGCTCGGGTGGTTTGTTATTCGCTTCACCATAGGAAAAGGAAAAGATTTTACCTACTGAAGGAGATTTTTCTGTGAGGGAGAAAGAGTTTTATTTTTATAGAGATTATAATAATATAAAACATTTTGTACATAATTTTGTGTTTCCGGGTAGGGAGGAATTCCACCGTATTGTTTTACCGCCTCAGGTCCTGCATTATAAGCGGCTAGGCTAAGCTTTAGGTCTTTAAACTCATCTAAAAGCCACTTTAAATATTTTGCACCGCCGTATATGTTTTCCACGGGATCAAAGGGATTAGAGAGCCCCACTAACTTGGCAGTAGAAGGAATTATTTGCATTATTCCCATAGCCCCTTTTGGGGACACTGCCTTAGGATTAAAATTG
>JBKBRL010000218.1:0-2080 GCA_046292115.1 Caldimicrobium sp. | reverse complement strand
TAATCGAATTGGATAAATTTGCAGGAGAACCCGTGGAAATTTATGTTAATGGTAGGCTCATGGCACAAGGAGAAGTAGTGGTAGTGAATGACAGGTTAGGTGTTAGGATTACAGAGATAATATCTACTCGAGACAGAATTAAAAAATTGGGGTCATAGCACTATGGAGTGGTTAAATTATTTACAAAGTTTGGGCATATTGCTATTAATATTAAGTTCCTTGCCATTACTTGCTCATTTTTATCAGAAATATCAAAAAAAATTGCCCCTCTCCCAAGGATCCATTAAGATTTTAGAGGTAAAACCTGTAGCTTACAAAGCACAACTTTTACTTGTGGAGGTTGAGGGAAAAAAAATGTTAATTGGTCTCTCTGATAAAGGATTTAGCTTTTTAGGAGAGGTGAAGGAGAATGTTTAATTTTTTAACTTTGGCTATACCAACCATTAAATTAAGTGTAGAGAGTGCTCAAAATACACCTCAATTTAGCATTTTTTTGCAGGTACTCTTGCTATTAACGATTTTATCTATCGCTCCTGCTCTTTTATTAACGTTAACTTCTTTTACACGATTAATTGTTGTTTTTTCTATTTTAAGACATGCTATTGGGCTCCAACAAACTCCACCTAATCAGGTACTCATATCCCTTGCGCTCTTTCTTACCTTTTTCATTATGGCTCCAACTTTCAATCAAATCTATAATGAGGCCATTTCGCCCTATATGAAAGGAAAAATAAATGAAGAAGAACTTTTTGAAAGAGCAAGTAAGTCTTTAAAGGAATTTATGTTTAAAAATACCCGAGAAAAAGATTTAGCCCTTTTTGTAAAAATTAGGGGAGAAGAGAGACCAAGATCAAAAGAGGATGTATCTCTTACCACCTTAATTCCTGCCTTTATGATAAGTGAACTAAAAACAGCCTTTCAAATTGGGTTTCTATTATATATTCCCTTTTTAGTTATTGACATCGTAGTTTCCAGTGTGCTCATTTCTATGGGAGTACTTATGCTACCACCACTTATGATTTCTCTACCTTTAAAACTTTTACTTTTTGTCTTGGTTGATGGATGGAACTTATTGGTTATGTCTTTAGTAAAAAGTTTTTATTAAGGAGGTGTGAATATAATGACTGACATCACTATTATGAGTTTAGCCAAAGAAGCTATAAAACTTAGTCTGTTTTTGTCAGCCCCACTACTCATAACAGCCTTAGTTGTTGGTCTTGCAATCAGTATCTTTCAAGCAGTTACTCAGATCCAGGAAATGACCCTTACTTTTGTTCCCAAAATTTTAGCTATGGTTTTAGTTCTTTTTTTAACTCTTCCCTGGGTTTTAAAAAAATTAACCACTTTTACTGAAAATTTATTTTTAAATATTCCAGGGCTGATAAAATGACACAAGAAATATTAAATTTGTTAGAGAAAAATTTTCTTGTCTTCCTTCTTATTTTTTTCCGTTTTATCTTCCTTTTTTTCTTATTCCCTCTCTTTTCCACTGCCTTTTTTCCAACAAAAATTAAAATAGCTCTCTCTATGGTATTAGCCCTCTCTTTTGCACCTTTCCTTAGTACTAAGGTATCATCCCCACAAAATGTTCTATCTTTTATAACTTTTCTTCTCCACGATTTCTATCTTTTTTTTCTTCTTTCATTAATTTTTAGATTTATTTTAGCTGGGCTTCAGCTCGGTGGTGAATTGGTAGGGTTTCAGATGGGTTTTGGGATTTCACAAACTTTTGATCCTATGAGTGGGATTAGTATGCCAATTCTCTCTCAGTTTATTTATTTACTTTTTCTTTTGTTTTTCTTTTCTTTAGACATTCATCACTATTTAATCTATTTTGTTATTAAATCCTTTGAGCAGTTACCCCCTGGAACAATTTTTTATCATAATAATTTAATAAATTTTGTTATAAAAAAAAGTGAATTAATTTTTGACATTGCTGTCAAAGTATTGGCACCTCTTTTAGTTTTTATGTTTATGTTAAATATTGTTCTTGCCATAATTGGAAGGCTTATACCACAAATGAATGTCCTCTTTGTATGTTTTCCTTTAACTTTAGGGATAGGTTTGTTTTTCTTTGGGC
>JBKBRL010000217.1:0-2093 GCA_046292115.1 Caldimicrobium sp. | reverse complement strand
GCAGGATCTGGTCAAAGAAATATATCACCAGGATTTATAAAGGCAATGGGGAAATGAGCTATTCCTT
Source organism: Caldimicrobium sp. (assembly GCA_046292115.1). Taxonomy (GTDB): domain Bacteria; phylum Desulfobacterota; class Thermodesulfobacteria; order Thermodesulfobacteriales; family Thermodesulfobacteriaceae; genus Caldimicrobium. The sequence goes on along the minus strand of JBKBRL010000217.1, from coordinate 2,026 downwards.
CCTTAGAGCCTATTAAAGCAAGAACTTCTCTTTCAGGATCTAAATCTACTCCAAAGCGTCTCTTTATGTAATCTGCACAAGCTTTTCTAAAAAACAAACTTCCCGGATTTAAGGGATAGCGATGATATTCAGCTTTCTCTAAAGCCCTTTTTGCCACCTCAACGATTTCTTGAGGGGTTGGTATATCGGGGTCGCCAATCCCCAAATCTATAACATCTGCACCTTCTTTAATTTTTTCACTTTTAAGCCTATCTAACTCCACAAAAAGATAAGGTGGTACTTTTTTTAATCTTTGAGAGAGTTCCATAAGCTTTTACCCTCCTTATCTTTCTCTCTTTCCCTGAATAAACTCTAAGACCATCTCTCTTGCGATATAGTCTGGAAACTGTTTAGGAGGGTGCTTCATTGTGTAGGCAGAAATGGAAATTAAAGGTCCACCAATTCCTCTATCCTTAGCAAGCTTTGCACATCTAATAGCATCAATGGCTGACCCTGCAGAATTAGGTGAATCTTCTACCTCCAATTTTACTTCTACAGACATAGGAACTCCACCAAAATGTTCTCCTTCAATTCTTATATAGGCTATTTTTCTATCCTTTAGCCAGGGCACCCAGTCAGATGGACCTATATGCACATTTTCCCATCCTATGGGATAGGGTAATACTGAGGTTACTGCTTCGGTCTTTGAAATCTTCTTAGTCTTGAGTCTTCCTCTTTCAAGCATATTTAAGAAATCGGTATTTCCCCCAAAATTTAGCTGATAGGTTCTCTTTACAGGAATTCCTCTATCTACGAAAAGTTGCACTAAGGTTCTGTGTAAAATGGTTGCTCCTAATTGAGACTTGATATCGTCTCCTACTGCAGGAATTCCTTCCTTCTCAAATCTTTTGCCCCAAGTTTCATCGGAAACTATAAAAGTAGGCATAGCATTTACAAAGGCAACTCCTGCCCTTAAACAGGCTTCAGCATAAAATCTTGCTGCTTCTTCGGAGCCAACAGGCACATAACTTATGAGAACATCGGCAGAAACTTCCTTTAAATGGGCTACTACATCCTCAAGATCATCCTCCTTCTCCTCCGCTAAAACCATTGTTAATTCCTCAGGATGGTCCTTCATATGTTCAGCCACTCCATCCAATACTTTTCCCATCCTTACCTTTACACCTAACCTCGGAACATCTGGATAAAAAACTGTAGTACAATTAGGAGGAGAAAAGATAGCCTCAGAAAGGTCTTTTCCCACCTTTCTTTTGTCTACATCCCAAGCTGCTACAATCTCAATATCATAAGGCTTATAGCCTCCTATATCAGGAAACATTATCCCTTGAAAATCTTCCAGATTCTTGTCTCTATAATAAAAAATCCCCTGCACTAATGAGCTGGCACAATTTCCAACGCCAACTATAGCTAACCTCACCTTTTTACTCATCGCTCTCCTCCGCTAAAAATTCACCATTAAAATATCATAATTTTAATTACTTGCCAAGAAAATTAGCCTCTATTTCTTTTCTTGAATTTTGAACTTAATAGTAGCTATTACTTTTTCCCCTGGCAAGAGGCTTATTAAGCGCACTCCCTTAGTATTTCTACCTTGAAGCGGGATTTCCTCCTCTTTAATGCGAATCACCTTGCCTGAAGAGGAAAAAATAAAAATTTCTTCTCCTTGCTCCAAAAGAAGTCCGCAAGCTAAAAATCCTGTTTTCTCACTTAGCCCATGAGATATAAGGCCTTTACCCCCTCTTCCTTGGACTTTAAACTCCGAAAGAGGTGTTTTTTTACCAAAGCCCTTCTCTGTTATCGTAAACAAATGGCTTGCCTCCTCAACCTTTACTAAAGAGACTACCTCATCAGTGCCTTCCAAGCGAATTCCAATAACACCTTCTGCCTGCCTGCCCATAGGCCTTACCTCTTCTTCTCTAAAATGCAAAGCTAAACCTTCTTTTGTTATTAAAATTAGGGAATCCTTCCCATCAGTTACAGCACCAAAAAGTAATCTATCTTCCTTCTTTAAAGTAATTACAGTGGT
>JBKBRL010000216.1:0-2107 GCA_046292115.1 Caldimicrobium sp. | reverse complement strand
TTTAGGGAGCAAGCTATTAAGTTAGTTAAGAATAGAAAAAGGGCTGTTATATACCACCAAGAATGGTAAGCATCATTAATCTGAAAGAAAAGGAGAAGTTTCCCTAAAGCAGTTCCATATTTCATCAGATAGAAAGTTTCAGGGTGGCCTTGTGGAATAATTGTGCCTAAAATAGAAAAGGCAGCTAATAAGAAAAAAAGAACAATAGCTAATTTAGCTGAGGCAAGAAAATTCCACAAATCTTTCATCGGGGCCTCCCAAAAGTTAAATGTAAGAAAATAATTATACATATATTTTTCTAATATACAAGATATTGCTCTTACCAAAGTAATCTTAAAAAAGAAAGTATTTTCTTATAACCAGATCAAGTTGTATAAAATTAAGGGCTTTAGCATAAGAAAAGTTTTTATACTTATATAAGGAAAATTTAGTTTACTCAAATTGATTAAATTAATTTGTGGAATTTTATTATAAGAGAATATGTCTTGTCCCATATAAAGATTGCTCTGCAAGGTATTTCTAAAAAAAAAGTTTATTTTGGTGCAAAATGTATTAAAAAGTTAGAAAAAAAAACTTGAAGGTTATTATATTTGTTTTATTTTAAATAATAAAAAATACATAATAAGAGGAGACTAAATAATGGATAAAACATTAAAAAAAGATGCAGTAGAAAGTGGGCAAATAAGTGGAATGGGGGAGCCTGACTTAAAAGCAGTTTTTAAAGGGAGCGAGGCACTGGTTAAGGCCCCGAAACTTTATGGTATTCCCTCAGGAATTGAAGGTTTAGATGATCTTTTTTTCATTGTTGAAAGTGAAGGGGGTAAGCTTATCAAGAAATCCTTGGGTGGGATACCTGCCTATTCAGTGTTAAATATTACTGGAGTTTCTGATACAGGAAAATCCCTTTTCGTGGAGCAATTTGCTGTAAAACAAGCAAGTCGTAATGAAAAGGTAGCCTTTATTACTGTTGAAGCTCCTGCCAACTTTGTTGTAGCATCTTTAAAATATCGGGCTGAAGCTATGGGACTTAATTTTGATTCCTTTGAAGATAATATAATTCTCATTGATGCAGCAAGTTCAACACGTCTTAGAGAAAATATCCCTGATCTTTTAGCTACATTGGCTTATACAATACAACATTTTAAAGTTAAATTTATTATCATTGATTCCGTTACAGGTTTATTTGAAACTAAGGAAATGTTAGCTCGCTCGATAGTGAGAAGGTTATTTAATTTTATGAAAAAGTGGTATCAAACTGCCCTTTTTGTCTCTCAAAAACGTAGTGGTCATGAGGAATTAACAGCAGAAGCAGCAGGTGGTTATGCCGTGGGACATATCGTAGATGGCACTATTGTTTTAGCCAAAGAATTAATTGATTCTACTTTTAAAGCAAAAATGTATAGAAAAGAAATTGGAGAAATTGTGAGACTTTTCCGCATAGATGGCTGTCGGCTTTGTGGTCATGATACTAAAACGCATTTTCTTGAAATTACAGATACAGGTTTAGTTGTTATAAAGGACCCTATTGGAGGAATAAAAAAATAAAAAGGAGGTGATAAAAGATGGTAATTTTATTGGAAAAAACCTCAGTAAGTGAACAAGAAGTTGAACATTTTGCGACAAGAGTGTTTTTTAAATCTATTGAACTATTAGGTGGTTTAAATAAATTAGTAGATTTCAGAACATTAACTTGGCTTCCTTCTTTAGTAAGAGCGGCCTATGTCATTGTTTTAAAAGAAGAATATATGAAAAGTGACGATGAGATTGCTCAGAAAATTGGTATTGCAAAAAATACAGTAAGAAATATTTTAAGAGCTGATCCGGAGTTAGCTCTAAATAAAATTAAAGCCTTAGAAGAACTTATTTCTGAAGAAGCAAAAGATCTAAAGGTTCATACGGCTGGAGGCATTGCTAAATTAGCATATAAAGAAATTAAAGCAGGGCATGAAGCTCAAACTCTAAATTATTATTGTAGCTTAGTTTTAACTGATGTTTTGAAAGATTTAAACATTCCTTGGGCCTATCTGGTTTTAGGAAAATCGAAAGGATTAAAATATCCTGTAACTTCTCCCAATCCTCTTAAAGAAAAATTAGAGGGAATAAAAAT
>JBKBRL010000215.1:0-2126 GCA_046292115.1 Caldimicrobium sp. | reverse complement strand
TATAGTCTTAAAAAAAACAAAGACAAGAGTTATAGTAATAAAAATTTTATCTTGTTTTTTTCGAAAATTATGATTAAACTTTTACCATGCTTGGATGTTGGGAAATCCACATTCAGGCTTAAAAATAAATTTAAGGAGGTTAGGTATGCCTTTAGATCCTGAGGTTAAAGCTCAAATTATAACTCAATTTCAAAGACATCCTCAAGACACAGGTTCTCCTGAGGTGCAGGTAGCTTTATTAACTGCAAGAATTAAGCAATTGGAAGAGCATCTTAAAATTCACAAAAAGGACTTTCATTCAAGAAGGGGTTTGATGAAACTAATAGGACAAAGGAGAGCTCTTCTTGAATATTTAAAAAGAACTGATTTTATGCGTTATCAGGCTCTATTACAGAAATTAGGTTTAAAAAAATAAAGGCTTCATCACCATTATACTAAGGCGCTCTCCTTGAGAGGAGCGCCAAACTGTCCTATCTTTTATAGCCAACCAAGCTTTTCATAGAAGATTCTTCCTGTTCCAGCAGGAATTAATCTTCCAATAATTACATTCTCTTTTAAGCCGCGTAGATAATCTATTTTTCCAGCAAGAGAAGCTTCTGTTAAAACTCTTGTAGTTTCTTGGAAAGAAGCTGCAGATAACCAAGAATCTGTGGAAAGAGCAGCCTTAGTTATGCCTAAAACTAAAGGTTCTGCAACTGCCGGTCTACCGCCTTGAGCAATGACTCTTTCATTTTCTTCAGCAAAACGAGATTTGTCTACATATTCACCTATCATAAATTGAGTGTCTCCTGGATCTTTAATCTTTACCTTCTTAAGCATTTGTCTTACTATAACCTCGAAATGTTTATCATTAATCTTTACTCCTTGCAATCTATAAACCTCTTGAATTTCCTCTACTAAAAATCTGGCAACACCTTTTACACCTGAGACTCTTAAAATATCATGAGGACTTGGTGAGCCCTCAATAAGAGGCTCTCCAGGCTTTACTAAATCTCCCTCTCTAACAACGATATGTTTACCTTTGGGTAACAAATATTCCTTAGGTTCTCCTACTTCTGGCTGAATAATAATTTTCTTTCTACCACGTACTTCTTTCTCAAAAATAACTCTACCTTCAATCTCACTGATCGTGGCACTTTCTTCTGATTTTCTGGCTTCAAAGAGATCTGTAACCTTTGGCAAACCTCCAGTAATATCTTTAGCTTTAAGAGTTTCTCTGGGTATACGTGCTACAATATCACCTGCCTCAATATATTCACCTTCCTGTACACTAATTATAGCACCTATAGGTAATTCATATCTTGCTTTACCTCTTCCCTCTGGTAAATCTATCGTTCTTCCTTTTTCGTCTTTTATAGAAATCCTTGGTCTATAGTCAGTAAGCTTATAATCTCTCACAACAATAGTTATTCTTCCTGTGGTTGGGTCTATTTTCTCATCAACAGTAATACCATTGATGATATCTCCAAATTTTACATATCCAGACACCTCTGTGATTATTGGTGTTGTATAGGGATCCCATTCGACTAAAAGGGTTCCAGGTTTTACCTCTTCTCCCTCTTCTACTTTTATTTTAGCTCCATAAACCACGGGATATTTTTCTAAAATTCTTCCATCAGGGCCTTCAATAGCAATCTCTCCATTACGATTAAGAGCTACAAGAGAACCATCAGACTTTTTAACTATCTTGACATTAATAAATTTTACCTTTCCTTGAGCCTGTGCAACATGTTGACTTTGTTCTAAGGCTTTACCTACTGCTCCCCCAATATGGAAGGTTCTCATGGTTAGCTGGGTTCCTGGTTCTCCAATGGACTGAGCAGCAATAATTCCTACAGCCTCTCCAATTTCAACTAATCTTCCGGTAGCTAAATCTCTTCCATAACACTTCCTGCAGACACCAAATTTTGCTTCACAAGTTAATACGGAGCGTATTTCTACTTTTTCTATACCTGCTTCTTTCAATTTTTTCGCCTTAGCTTCATCTATTTCTTCATTAGCTCTAACTAAAATCTCCCCAGTTATAGGATCTTCAATGTCCCTTAACGCTACTCTTCCTAAAACACGATCCCATACAGGTTCAATTATTTCTCCTCCTTCAATTAAATGCCCTACTTCAATACCAT
>JBKBRL010000214.1:0-2154 GCA_046292115.1 Caldimicrobium sp. | reverse complement strand
TAAAAGCACATTAAACCTTGGAAGTCTCTCCCATTTTTTCCTCTCCTTTTCTTCTTCCTCTAAATTTAAATAACTTTCGTAAGGCAATGTAGTAAATTCAAGTAAGTCCCCTTCATAGTCGCCTTTATAGGCTTTCTCATAATTTAGAGCCTTAACTGGGTCGGGAAATTGTAAACCACAAGAGGGGCATTCAAACATCCTATGTTGATTTATCACCTCAAAAAGGCTAAAGGTGCCAGAATATTGACAGAGGGGACAAATTTTTGGCACGGGATAATCTTTTTCACATGCTAAAAGGGCATCTTTTAGGGCAAGGGCTATAACTTTGGCAGGAATGCTCTCAAGGCAGGGGCTGTAATATTGCTTTTTTATTTGAGCCTCTGGGCAAGGTCCTGAATAGGCATGGAGGTTGCAAGGTGAGATGCAGACTTTTCCTCTGTAGTTTGGTCTTACGGGAATTACGGTGGGATAGGTTCCTGAAGTATTTGACGCCTCTAAGGCACCCATAACTTGAACAGTTGGTTTTTTTTTAAGCCAGCAGCAATATGAAGGGTTGCCGTGTCTGCAATGATAACAGCTGAAGAGAGGTAAACTGCTGCTATTAAATAACGAAGGTCCTTCATAAGATAGGAAAGGTTAGCAGCTTTTATCCCATAAAGGTCTAAGGAGACTTCAACGGCAATATCCTCCTTAGGGAGGCTACAGATGATAGGCACATACTCATCTTGCAAGAGCTCTTCAAGCTCTTTAAGGAGCTTGGGAGGAAGGGTGCGGTGCACGCTGGAAGCTAAATAATGAAAAAGTAAAACCTTTTCTTTTCCAGCCAATTTTTTGACTTCCTCTATGTAGGGCTTAAGTTCTTCTACGACGCTTCTATCCACATAAACATCAGGGGTTTCATCTTGTGCCCAATAAAGCCTAAATTTCCAGAGAAACCATTTCACCATATTAAGATTATCAAAGCTTAGGGTATTTACCATCTCAACGGCCTTAATAAAATAATCCGCTTTTACTACTTCTCTTATAGGCGCAGGATGGGGGAAAAGTTTATCAATGTAGGAGAGATTTCTAAAACCAGCCGAGCTCTTCCTGAGACTGCTACCCAAAGCTTACAATCAGGATATCTTCTTTTCACTTCTCTTAAAGCCACCGTGGAACAAAGGACATCTCCAATTGCCCCTTGCATAAAGACAAAAAGTGTTTTACCACTTAAAGGCTCACCATCATAAAAAGGAGGAAGGACTGAGTTAGTCTTAGAAAAAGCTTTTTGTATACGGGGCGGTAACATAGCAAATACATCGTCGGCAAAAAGTAGCTTTTCTCCAGGCTTTAGGTCAAAGTCGTATCCATTAAAGGAAAATTTAATCCTTTCATTAGCCTGAACAGTAATCATCTCATCCTCCTTTCAAAATTTTTTCATAGTAGATTTTCAAAAAATATGCCTAAGGAATCTTGATAGAATTTCCTCCCCAATATCTCTTTGGAAATATCCTTTCTTATGCGCCGTTACTGCCTATTTAATAATTTAGGCACACCATTTTGGAGGATCAAAGACTTTGTCTTGCCCCTATCAACTTTTAAATTACTTGACACATTGAACTAACTGAGTATAGTTTTAAAATTAGATATACATAGCGCACATCTCTCATAAAAGGAAAAAATTTGCCCAAAGAAGTATTAAAATCTTTAATAAACTTTTTGGAATGAACTAAAGAGAGGGAAAGAGCTGATAAAATTTAAAAGGAGGAGATTATGTTTTCTCTAAGTTCAGCCTTTAAAAATCCCATAGTTTTAGAGCAAGAGATACATAGAAATTTAGCTATAAAGGAGCCAGAAAATTTTTCTTTTGCGGCAGAGACAGAGGTTGTCCCTGTTGGCTTTTCCCAATTACTGGAAATATCAATGTATTACCCCGTTTTTTTTGGAATTGTTGAGAAAAAATTAATCCCCTTCTGTGCCCTCGGTATTAATAAAAAAAATGTCTATCTTAACGAGGAAGGCTTTTTTAAAGTTGAGGTAATTCCTCAGGTGCTTAAAAATTATCCTTTTGGAATAATAAAAAAAACTGAAGAAGACAAGGATGAGTGGTTAGTAATCGTAGATGAAGCTTGCAGAGATGAAAGAGGAAATAGACTTTTTGAAGAGAACGGAGAA
>JBKBRL010000213.1:0-2164 GCA_046292115.1 Caldimicrobium sp. | reverse complement strand
TTCATTCTATTGGAATAACAAAGCTTCCAGAAGTAAATTGGATTAAAAGATTCTGAAGGATGGGAGTCAATGTAGCAAAGGGAAAATCTTGACACATAATGAATTTAAAGTAATTTAAAAGCTATGCTTGACATAAAACTTGTAAGAGAAAAGCCGGATTTTGTGAAAGAGCGCTTAAAAAGTAGAGGTGGAGAGTATCCTATTGAAGAAGTTTTAAGATTAGATGAAAAAAGAAGAGAGCTTATTCAAATTATAGAATCCTTAAGGCACACGCGTAGAGTTAAATCAGAAGAAATTGGAATTTTGAAAAGAAACGGTAAAAATGAGGAAGCTCAGAGTTTAGCAGAGGAAGTTAAGAGCTTAGGAGAAACTCTTAAAGAAAAAGAGGCAGAATTAAGAGAAGTAGAAAAAGCTCTTTTTGACACCCTTGCTCTTATCCCCAATTTGCCTCATGAAAGCGTTCCTTATGGGACCTCTGATAAGGACAATGTAGTGGTTAAAATTTTTGGGAATCCACCAAGCTTTAACTTTCCACCAAAGCCTCATTGGGAGATTGGGGAAGCCTTAGGAATTTTTGATTTTGAAAGGGCTGGTAAAATATCAGGCAGTAGATTCACCGTGTATTACAGAGAGGGAGCCTATTTAGAGCGAGCACTTATAAATTTTATGTTAGATTTGCACACCAAAAAACATAAATACACAGAAGTTCTTCCACCCTTTATAGTTAACGACCTTTCCATGTTTGGTACAGGACAACTTCCTAAATTTCAAGAAGACCTTTTTAAACTTGAAAATTGGAATTACTACTTAATTCCTACTGCAGAAGTTCCTGTGACTAATTTACACAGAGATGAAATCTTACCTGAGGAAATTTTACCTCTATATTATACTGCATATACACCTTGCTTTAGAGCTGAAGCTGGAGCGTATGGTAAAGATGTAAAGGGAATCATAAGACAACATCAGTTTAACAAAGTAGAATTAGTGAAATTTGTTGTGCCTGAGACCTCTTATGAAGAATTGGAATCACTTCTTCTTGATGCTGAAGAGGTTTTACAATTGTTAGAATTACCCTATAGAGTGGTTGTGCTTTGTACAGGAGATTTAGGCTTTGCTGCAGCTAAAACCTATGATATAGAAGTATGGTGCCCTGGTCAAAATAGATATGTGGAAATCTCCTCTTGCTCAAACTTTGAAGATTTTCAGGCAAGAAGAGCCAATATTAGATATAGGCCTAAAAAAGGCGGAAAACCTCGCTATGTACACACCTTAAATGGCTCAGGACTTGCAGTAGGAAGAACTCTTATGGCTATCTTAGAAAACTATCAACAAGAAGATGGCTCCGTTAAAATACCTAAAGTGCTTTGGCCCTACTTAGATGGTTTAAAAGAAATAAAGCCAAAAACTAATAATTAAAAAAAACCCTAAACTAATTAAAAATCAAATTGCTACATTCTCTGGAAGGACAATAACCCTCTTTTAAAGCTTCTTCTAAATCTTTAAAAATGACTTTACTCTTAATTTTCCGAGCCTCTTTACACTGGGGATGATGAAATCTACGGGATTTTTTATTTCCTATATAGTTTAACTTTCCTTGTGGCTTCTCTATGTAGGAGAAAAGGTTCTTTCTTTCTGCTATGGCCTTTCTCTGAATAGGGAGGAGTCTATCAAAAAATTTCCCACTTCCCTCGTAATAACAAACCATAGCCAATCCTTCGCTAACAAGGATCTCAGAGATTGATGTCCCATTAGGGAAATAAAGGTCTCCTAACAATCTACCATACCGATCCCTTTCTCTTAAAGCCTTCTCAAAACACAAAGTTTTTCCTTCAACTAATTCCTTATTTCTTAAATAAGCCTCTCTGGCATAAGGCTCAGGCTGCCCTGTCTCAGTATGAAGTTCAAGGGCGTTTATACCTGCATATCTAAGCCTCTTAGAACCTTCTAATTCCACAGTATCTCCATCTATCACTCTTAAAACCTTTACAGGTTCCATGCCTTGAGGACAAACTATGGACTCCCTCTCTTGAGGTTTTTCTCTTTTATACTGCCCTTTACATCCGGAAAAAAAGATTAAGAAAAGAAAAATTGATATAAAAAAAACCGGGAAAATTCTTACATAAGCTCTGTTAAGCATTTGGTACACCTTTTTAAATTTTTCCCA
>JBKBRL010000019.1:0-8283 GCA_046292115.1 Caldimicrobium sp. | reverse complement strand
AATATGTATAGACTAAAAGTAAAAGATACCTTTTCTTCAGCCCATTTCCTAAGAAATTATCAAGGAGCCTGCGAAAACTTACATGGCCATAATTGGACAGTAGAATTAATTGTAGAAGGTGAAAAGCTTAATGATATAGAGATATTAATAGATTTTAAAGAGTTAAAGGGTATTCTAAAGGAAGTATTAGAAGAGCTTGATCATAGATTAATTAATGAACTTCCTTATTTTCAAGAAAAAAATCCCTCCTCAGAAAATTTGGCTTATTTTATTTTTCAAAGAGTAAGAGAAAAACTTACTACATATCCGCATATCAAAGTGAAAGAAGTAACTGTATATGAAACAGAAAGGGCTTCTGCAACATATTCTGAAAGTTAAAAGTGTCTATTAAAATTTCTGAGATCTTTTTCTCAATTCAAGGTGAGGGACCTTTTATAGGGTATCCTACCCTTTTTATTCGCCTTTATGGATGCAATCTAAACTGCAGCTGGTGTGATACTCCTTATGCAAAGGAGGGAGAGCAATTCTTTGAAAAAACCTGCGATGAGATTCTCAATTTTTGGATAGAAAATTATCCAAATATACCCTATATTACACTTACCGGAGGAGAACCTCTCTTACAAGAAAAAAGCCTTGACCTAATGAAAGCTCTCTTAAAAAAGGGGGCCCTTGTTAATTTGGAAACGAATGGTTCTATATCATTAGAAAAAGTCCCAAAAGAGGTGTTCATTGTAATGGATATTAAAACGCCTTCCTCAGGAATGACCCATTTTAATTATTATGAAAACTTTAAATATTTAAATAAAAAAGATGTGGTTAAATTTGTAATACAAGATGAAAAGGACTTTGAGTGGAGCTTAGATCTTATTGAAGAGTTTTCTTTATGGTCCAAGGTATGTTGTCTCTTTTCTCCTGTTTATGGTGTGATGGACCCAACTGAGTTAGCTAAATTAATTTTAGATACAAAAAAACCTATAAGGTTTCAAGTTCAGTTGCATAAATTACTTTCTCTAAAATAGATTTGAAAAGAAGAAAAAAACTGATAAAATAAAACAAAGGAAGGCGAAAAATTATGGCCAATGACACCATTAGTGAGGAAATCTTAGATAAGGTTTCAGAATTAGATTTAGAAAATCTTCCAGCAGCAACAGAAGGTCCCGAGAAGAATCTTCCTGCCAAGTTTGACCCATTGCAAAAATATTTACAAGAAATATCCAAATATCCTGTGCTTTCAAGAGAGGAAGAGGAAGCTACTGCAAAGGCTTATTATGAAACCAAAGATCCTCGCTTAGCTTATAAACTTGTCGTATCAAATTTAAGGTTGGTAGCTAAAATTGCTTTAGAATTTCAAAAATTTTGGGCTTATAATTTTTTAGATTTAATTCAGGAAGGTAACTTAGGTTTGCTGCAAGCAGTTAAAAAGTTTGACCCTTATAAAGGTGTTAAATTTTCTTATTATGCCTCTTTTTGGATTAAAGCCTATATGCTGAAATACATTATGGATAATTGGAAACTTGTTAAATTAGGCACTACTCAAGCTCAAAGGAAACTTTTTTATAAACTCCGCAAAGAAAAAGAACGATTAGCTCAATTAGGATTTGAGCCTACCGCTCAAAAAATTGCTGAAAAGTTAGGTGTTAAGGAATCCGAAGTAGAAGAAATGGAAATGAGGCTCCTAAGTCAGGACCTTAGTATAGATACACCTATAAGCCATGATTCAGAGGATACCTTGGGAGACTTTCTTAAAGATACTCGACCCACTCCAGAGGATACTTATGCCAGAGAAGAAATTTTAAACAACTTTAGAAGATTACTTAAAGAATTTGCCTATACCCTTTCAGGGAAGGACTACATTATTTTCTATGAAAGGCTCCTTGCAGATGAACCAAAAACACTCAATGAACTTTCTCAAAAGCTTGGAATTTCAAAAGAAAGGGTAAGACAAATAGAAGAAAGAATAATAAAAAAACTAAGAAAATTTTTACAGGAGAATTTACCAGATGCTGCCATTTATCCACAAGCACTTCCTTTTAAAGAGTAAAGTTTTATTCCTCTGTGTGGGAATTTCCTTTTTAAGTCTCTTTTTTTATTTTTCTTCAGCCGAGGTGTCTTTAGCTAAAAATGGGGACACCCAAGAAATGGCTTATTATTATTTTTTACTCTCCCAAATTTTTCCAGAAAATTTAAAAGAGGCTGAAACCTATCTTAAACGAGCTATAGAGTATGATAAAAAATCTTTATTCTTAAAAAAAATGCTCCTTTCTCTATATTTACAAATGCCAGATCTAAAAGCTGCAGAAAAATTAGGAGAAACTCTCTATCAAAAAATTCCCAATGATAGAGAAGTAATTTATTACTTAAGCAGGCTCTATTTATTACAAAATAGACCCCAAAGAGCCATTTCTACTTTAGAAAAGTATTTAGAACAAAACTCTAAGGACACCGAAATGCTAAGCTTTCTCATATCCATTTATCTTCAGCAAAAAGAGTGGGATCAGGCTTTACTTAAATTAGAACAGATGGAAAAAATCCATCCTCAGGCAAGTGCCATCTGGGTGTTTAAAGCAAGGATTTACAGAGAAAAAAAGGATTTTCCCTCAGCTAAAAAGGCTTATCTTAAAGCTATTGAGCTTTCTCCAGATGATAGAGCAATCTTAGTTGAAACCCTTAAATTTTTAGAATCCCTTGGAGATTACTCGGAAATTGAAAATATCTTACAAAATTATCTCCTAAAAAATCCCGAAGATAAAGATTTTATGAGACTTCTTTTGGGTTTTTATTTAGAGCAAAAGCAGTGGGATAAATCTGAACAATTGTTGGAGCAATATCTTAGCCAACAAAAAAATCAGCCTGAACTTCTTTTTTACTTAGGATTAACCTTAGAGTACAAAGGAAAAGAAGAAGAGGCTCTTAAAATTTATCGTGAAATTCCTTTAGATACTCCTTGGGCTTTGGAGGCCTCAAAAAGAACTTTTGAAATTTTAAAAAAAAGAAATCCCAAAGAAGCTGAAAATTACTTAAATAACCTTAAAATAAAAGTCCCCAAGGAAAAGAGTTTTTACATGTTTTTAGCTCATGCCTATGAAGACTTAGACCTTTGTGAAGAAGGAATAAATATTGCCCAAGAAGGACTACAAAAGTTTCCAGAGGATCCTGAATTAATCTTAAGTTTAGCCAGTAATTATGCTTGTCTGGAAGAATATGAAAAAGTTTTAGCTCTCGTTGAACCTCTTCAGAAAAAATTTCCAGAAGATGCCTATATTTTAAACTTCGTAGGCTATAGTTTAGTTGAATTAGGAAGAAATTTTGACCTTGCAGAGGACTTGCTCTTGAAGGCTATAAGTTTAAAACCCAATGATCCTTATATAGAAGATAGTCTTGGCTGGCTCTATTTTAAAAAAGGAAACATAGAAAAAGCTCTGTATTACCTGGAAAAGGCTGTCCAAAATTTAACCAATGATGAGCCTGCAATTTGGGAACATTTAGGGGAAGTTTACCTAAAATTAGGAAAACACAAGGAAGCCTGTGAGCTTTTTAAAAGGGCTTTTGAAAAAACTCTACATAAGAGAGAAAAATTAAGATTAGAGGGAAAATTAAAAAAATGTCCTTAATTTCTCTGAAAAGACTAATTCTTTTTCTGTTATTTCTTCTTTTTTATACAGGATGTGCTCCTAAGGAGTATTCCCTCATAGATATCTATTCGTATATATTGGAAAATGGGATTTCAAAGCGCGCATTATCGGGAAAAGTTTTTATTGAGGGTGAAACTTTCTTTCTTAATAATTTTAATAAGAGCGGTGGGGCTTATGGAAATTTTTATCTTAATAATGAACAATTTCTTATTATTTACAGGCCACCTCTTGCCACTGAATTTTATCTTTACTGGGAAAAAGGGCAAAGAGGGCTAAAATTCATTGACCCCAATAAAAAAAAGGTCTATTTTTTAAAACTTCCCGAGGGAGTTGCTGAAAAATTACCACTTTATTTTTTAGGTTTAGGGGAAACTAATCTTTCATTACAAAAAAATTCTTTAAAGGGAGTTTATAAGTTTGATCGTGAGTATCTTTCTGGAGAGTTCTCAACTAATCTATTTAAACTAAATTGGAAAATTAAGGAACTGTCCTTTTATGAAAAACCCTTCCCTTCTTTTGATTGGAGTACCTTTAAAGAAAAAAAAGTAGAGTTATTTTTTTAACCTTAGTAGCACTTCTTCCACCTTTTGGGGTTGAGCTTTCTGAATGATTATTTCAAAATTTCCAAAGGTAATGACTTCCCCTCTTTGAGGAATTCTATTTAAAAGATGATAAATAAATCCATTAAGCGTTTCATATTCTCCTGGCGGGATGGGAAAACCAAGAGTTTGAAGTTTTTCAATTTCAATAAAACCTTTTACTAAAAAGGTATTTTTATCCAATTTTTTATATTCAGGTTCATGATAATCCAAGGCATCCCAAAATTCACCTAAAACTTCTTCTACGAGGTCTTCAACTGTAATTAATCCTGTGGCTAAACCATATTCATCAACTACGATTGCCATCTCTTGAGAATTTTTTTGTAAAGTCCTTAAAGCCTCCTGAGCAGGAATAATTTCTGGAATATATAAAGGCACTCTTGCGAAGGACAAAAGAGGCTTTTTCGTCTCTAAAAGGCTTTTCCCTAACAGATCTTGCACTTTCACCAGGTATTTAATATTTGTTAGATTTTCTTCATAAAGCGGTATGTAGGTAAAATTATATTTACTGCTAAAGGCTAAGGCATCTTCAACAGTAGCTGAAATAGGAAGAGCTTTTACCTTAGACAAAGGAACCATAATTTGATAAACTTTCTTTTTGCCAAACTCTAAAATCTTATGCATTAATTCTTTTTCTTTATAGTCAATTTCTTCCTCATGCGTAATTAAATGAGAAAAAACTTCTCTAAATTTGGTTAAAAAAAAGGGATGCCTCTTTTCTTCTTCCTTTAAAAGAACTTTACTCAACTTTTGATAAAAAAAGTATATAGGATAAAATAAATAGGATAAAGAATAAATAAAAGGAGCTAAATAAATTACTAAAGGATAAGAAAGTTTTTTACCTATGCTTTTGGGCAGGATATGTCCGAATATTAACATTAAGAGTGGTAATAGAGTAGCTGAAATAAGAGCTCCTATTTCCTTTAGATGTTTTATCAAAAAATAAGTAGTAAAAATACCATTACCAGCGATACTTAAGGTTAAGCCAAGGGTGGTAGTAGTAAAGAGCCTTTCAGGATCTTTCCAGAAATTTAAACAAATATTTGCTAAAGTGCTTCGTTTAGATAATCTTTCAATTAAGAGTTTATCTGCTGAAACATAGGCTATTTCACTCAGAGCAAAAAAAGCCTCTAAAAAAAGAAAAAGAGAAAAGGAAAGCACCGCCTCAATCATTGTTAATTTTAACTGCCTCAACTAATTGAACTTTTCTTCTTTTAACCTTTTTTACTTTAAATTGCCAACCTTGATAAAAAATATGATCTTCTTCTCTTGGAATTCCTTTAAAAAGAATAAGTAAAAAACCATTAAGAGTTCTTGCATTTTCTATAATTTCTTCATCTAAAGAAAGATTTAACTCCTCTCGTAATTCTTCTAAAAGAAGTTTCCCTGAAAGCAAATAATGTCCTTCCTTGATTTTTTTTATAGGAGGAATCATCTCTTCTTTTTCTTGCGAAAATTCTCCAAAAAGTTCTTCTAAAACATCCTCCAAAGTAACTAATCCTTTAATTACTCCGTATTCATCTACCACTAAACTAATTTTTTGATGTCTCCTTTGAAATTCAAAGATAAGTTGCCTAACCTTAAAATTTTCTGGAATAAAAAAAACCTCTCGAGAAAAATCTGATAATTTTTTCTCCCCCAATTTAATTTCTTTTGAAAAAGCCTTAATTAAATCCTTTAAATATAAAATTCCTAAGACATCCTCTAAGGAATCCTTATAGATGGGTATCTTATTAAAGGGAAGCTGTCTTAATTTTTCAATTAATTCTAAGGATAAAGTCTCATCTTTATAAGCAACGATTTCTGAGCGTGGAGTCATGATGGCAGAAACTGGAATTTTCTCCGAGAGAAAAAGCCCATAGACAAATTCCTTTTCCGTTAAACTAATTTTCTTTTCTTGATAAGCTATCTCTAAAGCATGAAGTATAACTTGTTCTACAGGTGTAAATGTTTCTACTTCTTGTAAGGGATCAAAGTCTGGCAAAAGGGTTTGAACCTTTTGGTAAATGTAGTTTATCACTACCCTTATAGGTAAAAAAAAACGATAAAAAATATAAACTATAGGAAGAAGTTTAACAGCTAAGTGAGAACTAGACTGAAAACCTATAACCTTAGGGAAAAAATCACCCACCGTAAAACTAAAAAGCGCAAAAAAAACAAAAGCATAAGGCCTCAAACTTTCATCTATAAGAAAAGTGAGGGAGGCAGAAAAGGAAAAACTGGCAAAATAGTCTGCAAACTCATTTCCTGCTAATAAGGCAAAAAGAAGTTGTTCTGGGTTCCTTAACATTTCTCTATATTTCTCTTGTAACCCTACACTTTGTAAAGCAGCTATGTCTATACGAGATAAAGAGAAAATACAGGCTTCACTGGCAGAAAATACCATAGATAACACTAAACCACAGAGCAAAACTATTAGATAAAGTTCTAACATCTCACAAAGAGGACTTCACTGAAGTCTTGACCAATAAAACCTGTTTAAGTGTTGGTAAATCAGTGGTTTTAGGTAATCCTATTCTCTCATTTAATTCCTCTTTAAAAAGATAAAGCTCTATTTCTTCAGAAAGTCTCTTTTTAAACTCAAGGGTTAATCCTTCAAAAAGGTCTTCAAGCAACTTTTCTTCACTTATTAAAAGTGTATCTATTTTACTAATATCCATCTCTCCCCAGTGCATTTGTGAAAAAATTGATCTTAGAGCTAAAATTCTTCTCTCTTGGTCCCATAATTCCTCTCTACTCTCATTTTGAATCTCCTTTATTTCTTCAAAGAGTTCCTCCTGATATAAAATTTTTTCCTTTAGAAATTTTTCCCAATCGTGGGAGAATTTATTCAAAGCAAGAGAGACCTCTAAAAGATGGGTATCCATATCCTCTGCCAAAATTAATCTAATGGTATGAACAAATAGTGGATTCCCTGGCATTGGTTTAATTTCTTTAATATTAAGAGTTTCCTCAAAAAGTTTCTGATGAAGTTGAAAAATACGCAAATTTTCCAAATCTTTTATTTCATAAGCCAAGTTATAAATTTCTTGCTTAAATTTTTCAAGTCCCTTCTTCTCAAGGTTTAACCCCTCTATTAAATTGAGAAATTTAATTTTTGGCAGCAATTGGGGGAAAAATCGGTTGAATCGCTCTTTTGTTTCAAGCAACTCTAAAATATAATAAGTTTTAATAAAATCTTGAGTTTTAAGAATTCTTAATGGATAAAAAAGTGTTTGAGGATAAAGTAAAGCGTTAAAATGCATTCTTAAGACAATATTTTTAAAACTAAGTTCTTAATGTAATCAAGTTGTTTTGAATATTCTCTATCTAAATGTTCTTTAACTTTAATCCATTCTTCTTGAAATTGAGGGTGAGATTCAGGAGTAAGTTTTACTTTTGCCCCCATTTGTTCTGAAACTGCCCTTTCTAATGCAGATATACTGGCAGCAAATCTTTTAACCATTTCTTGATATAGTAATTCCTTTTGTTGATGATATTCTTTTAACATTTTTTCCGTCTCTTGGAACAGTTTATCCATTTGGGGTACCTTATCAAAAAAACTCTTAAGTGCCTGTAAAACTTCCTTAATCTCTCTCAAATGAACTTCTTCACGAGGCAAAACTAAATTCTTTAGTAGGGCTTCAAGGATTACTTTTAATATTTTCTTTTTTTCATTCTCTGAATATTCACTAAGGAAAGTATATACCTCTTCTTTAAAATTTTTGCTTTCTCCTCTCAAAAATTTACCTACTAAAGATAAAGCCTTTTCCTTCTTTCTTTCCCATTCAAGCTCCTCTTTAGAAGCTTTACCTATCTTCTCTGCCTTCTCTAACGCTATCTCCCAAGCACTTTTTATTTCTTCACCCATAATCCCTTCTCCTTAAGAATTTAATATTGACTCTTGTGGCAATAATTATATTTTAAAGCAAAGCTGTAAAAAAACAAGGAAAAGCCTATCTTGACAAATTTTAAAATTAGCTTAAATTAGAGGCTACATTAAATAATCCATAAGAGAGGGAGGGAGGCTTTAAGATGTCGTCATCTTTTTTAACAACTCAAACCCCTTGGGT
>JBKBRL010000212.1:0-2166 GCA_046292115.1 Caldimicrobium sp. | reverse complement strand
AAGGATTCTTGGAAGTGAGATTGGCTTACATGGTGGTGGGGCTTTTAAAAAAGAAGGAAAAGATACAAGCTATCATTGGACTCAAGGGTGTATTGCCCTAAATAACAAGCCTTTAGAAGATCTCTTGAAATGGGCAAAACCTAATCAATGGGTTTACATCGTTGATTCTAGTAAGCCTTTATTCGAAATTTTAAAAACTCTTGTTTATCCTAATATAGTTAAACCTCGAGATTATTGGGAGGGAAGCCTTTTTTTGCGAGTGGATGATAAAACTTTTTGGTATTTTAAAATTAGGGAAAGTTTTAAAGGGCAAAGGTATTTAGAATGGAAAGAATGGGTAAGAGGTGCTCTTACGCAAGAGAAGATAGCTTTAGTAGAGGGGGAATTTGAGAAGGAACTGGAAAAGAAGTTAAAAGAGGTGCTTCTAAGAGGTATAAATGGGATTTTAAATCCCTTTGAAGAAAGAGATTTAGAGGAGTGGAGGTAATGGCTATTGAGATTTTATTAATTCATAATATTTATTTAAGTATTTCTATAATGTGCCCCTTTACTTTAACATTCTTCCAAAATTTTTTAATTTTTCCCTTAGGCAAGATGATAAAAGTTGACCGAATTACACCCATAGTTTTTTTACCATAGCTTTGCTTTTCGCCAAAGGCACCATATTCTTTAATAACTTTTAATTCAGGGTCAGATGCTAAAATAAAATTAAGATTGTGTTTTGCTTGAAATTTTTTATGGCTTTGGATACTATCAGGACTTACGCCAACTACAATGGCAAAATCTTTTAAAAGATTTAAGTTGTCTCTAAAATCACAGGCTTCCTGCGTGCATCCAGGTGTATTATCCTTGGGATAAAAATAGAGAAGGATATCTTTATCTTTATCCAAATAATCTTTTAAACAAAAGACAAATTCTTCTCCCTTTTCATTTATAGCAGGAAGGCAAAAATCTTTAGCTTCTTTGTGATTTATGTCCTTATGCTTGTTCTCTTGATTCATAATTCTCTTCTAAATGACTTCCACAGCATTTTTTATATTTTTTCCCAGAACCACAAGGACAGGGGTCATTTCGTCCTATTTTTTGGACTCGAATAGGTTGAGGTTTTTCTCCTGCTGTGCTCTTATCTTCAAATAGGTCTTCCCTTTTGTATTGTAACTTTTCTTCATCAATCTCTCCCTCTTCAAGCACCATTTGCTCTATTTTTTCTGCTTCCTCTTTAATCTCCACACGATATAGATAACTAAGGGTTGTAATCCTTATTTTTCTCATAAGTTCAACAAAGAGTTGGAATGCTTCTTTTTTATATTCTTGGAGTGGATTTTTTTGTCCATAACCTCTAAGCCCAACTGCTTCTTTCACCTGATCTAAAAGAAGAAGATGCTCTTTCCAAAGTGTATCAATGGTAGTTAAAAGGAAATATTTTTCTAAGTTTCTCATTAGGTCAGGCCCGAAGGTTTTTTCTTTTTTTTCGTAAATTCTTAGCGCTTCTTGTTTTAAGAAGTTGATAAATTCTGTTTTAGTTTTAACTTCTGGAAGAAGGGGTTGGAAATGGAAAATTTCTTTAAAATTAGTAAGCAGGGGCTCTAAAATTTCAGGGGTAAGATTTTTTTCTTCAGCGAGATGAAGATTCACAACCTCTTGTACAGTTTCTTCCACCATAGAAATAATCCAATCTCTTATACTTTCACTTTTTAAAATTTCTTTTCTTTGGGTATAAATAGTTTCTCTTTGTTTATTCATCACATCATCATATTCTAAAAGATGCTTTCTAATATCAAAGTGATAGGCTTCTACCTTCTTTTGAGCTTGTTCAATAGCTTTGTTTAACCAAGGATGTTCAAGAGGTTCTCCTTCAGGAAGACCTAATTTTTCCATAAAAGTTTTAAGCTTCTCTGAACCGAAGAGGCGAAGGAGGTCATCTTCCAGAGAGAGAAAGAACCTACTTGCGCCAGGATCTCCTTGACGTCCTGCTCTTCCTCTTAATTGATTATCGATTCTTCTTGATTCATGCCTTTCTGTCCCAATTATATATAAACCTCCCAACGCTTTTACTTTTTTTGCATCTTCTTGACACTCTAAGTATTTTTCATATAGGACTTTTGCCCAGTAGTCTTGATATTTGGCTGTTGGATCAAGTCCTTGTCTTGCCATGGCAAGGACTTC
>JBKBRL010000211.1:0-2167 GCA_046292115.1 Caldimicrobium sp. | reverse complement strand
AAACCTTTTGTACCATCTCTATTAGGGCAGGTAAAACCAGCATCAAGGGGAAGCTTTTTTACTTTTTCTCCAAATTTTTCTTTTAAAAATTTATTTAAACTTAGGTATAAATCCCTTTCCATGATAATTAAGTTAAATTGCCCTTTGGGAATTTCAAGAAGATTATAATCCTTTTAATAAAAAGGCAGGATCAATTTGAGTTGCCTTGTAGGCTGGGTATATTCCTGCTAAAAGACCAAAAATTACTGTTAAAGTTGAGGTTATAAATATGGGTTTTAACGGTAAAACAAATGGATATTTTAATAAAGGTAGAAAAATAAAAACAGAGACACCTCCAAGAAGGAGACCTATAATCCCTCCTATGAAACTAATAAAAATGCTTTCAATTAAAAATTGCCAAAGAATGCGTCTTTTAGTAGCTCCAAGAGCAATTCTTAAACCAATTTCCTTTCTTCTTTCATTAACTGAAAGAAGCATTACACCTGTTATTCCTAAACTACCTACTAATAAACATAAAAGAGAAATGCTTTGTACAAGAGATGAAAATAATTTGGAAGCATCTGTACGAAATTTTAGGATATCCTCTGCTTTTACTATATTAAAATCTTTATTTTTTTGGGATACCTTATGCCTTTTTTTTAAAATATCATCTACTTGTTTTTGTATTAAGGGCAGAACTGAAATATCTTTTGCTGCCACATAAATTCCAGTTAAATAATCTACGTTAAAAAGGGCTGACATAGCTGTTGTAATAGGCACAAGGATTTGGTCATCTTGATCTTGATTGCTTGCATCAACTCCAATAGAGGTAAGAACTCCTATAACTTCAAAGGGTAATCTATTGATTAAAATTCTTTCTCCTACTGCAGCATTTTCTCCAAATAATTCTTTTTTAACCTTTGCTCCCAAAATAGCTACCTTTTTATAGGAGGCAATATCTTCTTTTTGAAAATTTCTACCTTCACTTAAAGTAAATTGCCTCAACAGTAAATATTCCTCATTAACACCATTTATTACTGTATTAAGACTATTACCTTGAGCTCTCGCTATAGCTGCCCCTGTATAAATAGGAGAAAGATAATTTATATAGG
Source organism: Caldimicrobium sp. (assembly GCA_046292115.1). Lineage (GTDB taxonomy): Bacteria > Desulfobacterota > Thermodesulfobacteria > Thermodesulfobacteriales > Thermodesulfobacteriaceae > Caldimicrobium. Next base: position 1,076 of record JBKBRL010000211.1, on the reverse strand, counting down.
GTATTTTCCGTAAGGCTTCCACATCATCCATTTTTAGAGTTGTTGTTTGTTCCATTTGGATTGCCCTTCCGCCTCTAACTTGCGCTTGTCCTGACAAGACCATAATTATATTGGGGCCAAAAGTTTCTACCTCCTGTAAAGTTTTTTTCTTGGCAGCTTCTCCAATGGTATTCATTACAAAAAGTGAGGCAACGCCTATAATAATGCCCAATATAGAAAGAAAAAGTCTTAATTTTTTATACCAAAGCCCGCCAAGGTATAATTTTAAAACAAGTAAGTTCATAAACTTTTCAATAAAATAGCAGGGTCAATTTGGGTAGCCTTAAAGGCAGGATAGATACTGAAAATAACACAGGTGGCTGTAGAAAAAAGAAGGCTCACTCCAAAGGTTCCCCAAGAAAAAAGAGGCTTCAAGGGTGTAAAAAGGGAAAGTAAACTCATAAGAAAGACACTCAGAATCCACCCAAGAACACCACTAATTATGGCAATTAAAAACGCCATATAGAGATAATGTTTAATTATCTGATACTGATTTGCTCCTAAAGCAATCCTTAAAGCAATAATTCCTGCTTTTTCTTCTATACTTGCCATCATTAGATTCATAATAATGACACCACTAATAATAAGACTTATAAGGGCTATACTTAATAAAAATATGCTTAAAGTTTTAGCGGTTGCAGTATGTCTTGCTATTACTAAATCTGGAGTAATAATTCTAAAATCATCTGGTTCAAAACCATATAAGTTATGACGAGTTCTTAAAATTTTTCTAATTTCCTCAATACACTGTGGCAAATTAGTACCTTCATGTAAAATAACCTTTGCTCCTCTTATATAATCCTGATTAAAGATTCTCTTTTGAGCAGTTGTTAGAGGTACAAATATGCGCTCATCTAAAGGAAAATGTCCAATACTTCCTTTCTTTTCAAAAATACCTATTACCGTATAGTACTGTCCCTGGACTTTTATCTGTTCTCCTAAAACATCAGTAAATCCAAAGCGTTTCGCAACTTCATACCCTAAAAGGACTAATTTATTTAAATTTTTAAGATCCTCTTCCTGAAAAAATCTACCTG
>JBKBRL010000210.1:0-2176 GCA_046292115.1 Caldimicrobium sp. | reverse complement strand
ACAAAAGGAACCTTATTTTTTGGAATTACTCAAAAAGTTTTCTTTTAAAAATGAAGAAGAGTTATTTATTAGTTTAGGCAGGAGCAAGCTCTCCATTAAACAGGTAATCAAGGCTTATAGCGAGATTAATAAAAATTTTCCACAAATTGAAGAAGAAACATCTCACGAAGTTGTAAGTTATCGTAAAACCACAGCGACAAATAATATTAAACCTGGTATAACTTTGGCAGTGGATGGAAACTCTGATCTTCTTTTCCATTTAGCACAGTGCTGTAGGCCTATCTGTGGAGATGAAGTAGTAGGTTATATTACACGAGGAAAAGGTATTTCTGTACATAGAACTGATTGTCCCAATTTAAAAAACCTTGACCCAGAAAGAATGATTGAAGTTAAGTGGGAAAAACCTGATGATAAGACCTACCCTGCTCATTTATATGTAATATCAATTGATAGGAAAGGATTACTTGCCTCAGTTTCCTCTGCAATAGCCAGTGCCGAAGGAAATATATTAAAAGCTGAAGTTAAAACCACACCTGATAAAAAGGCCTATTTTGATATTTATGTTGAAGTTACAGATAAAAACCATTTGGAAAAAATAATAGCCAATATTTCCAAAGTAGAGGGTATTTTAAAAGTAGAAAGAAAATTAGTTTAACTAACAGCTTTTTGTACCTTTCCTGCTTTAATACATTTAGTACAGACTTTCATTCTCTTCACTTGCCCATTAGGTAATTTCACTCTTATTTTTTGAATATTTGGATACCACCATCTGCTTGCTCTCTTACCTGAGTGACTGACCTGATTACCACAAAAGGGCTTTTTACCACATATTTCACAAACTTTTGACATTTCCTTTTCTCCTCCTTCTAAAATTTGCGTGAAATATAACAAATATTTATATAATTGCAAGTGCAATAGAAACCATTAAACTTGGGTTGACTATTTTACTTCATATTGATATATTTGTTTTAAAAATTTTTAGGAGGTTTTAATGGGTAGAAAAGGTGACAAATGGACAAAATATACTTGGGTATTTGAAAGTTCTGAGGATCCCTATGCTATAGACAAAGCTCCTTTTGGGGAAGCAGTTTGTCCCAGGTGTAAGTCTGTTTTTAAAGATAAAAGATGGTTTATCGATAATGAATTAGCAGAAGAATTTTTAGATGATGAAAATATACCAAAGATACTTTGCGTTGGGTGTAGAAAGGCTTTAGAAAATTATGCCATGGGATATTTATATATTTCAGGTGCGTTCCCCCGTACTCACTCGGAAGATATAATGAAACTTATACAAAACGAAGTAGAAAGGGCAAGAGGTATTAATCCCCTTCATCAAATTATTAACATGTATGAAGAAGATGATACTCTTGTTATTGAAACCACAACGGATCACTTAGCTCAACGTTTAGGTAGAGCTTTATACAAGGCATATAAAGGGGACCTCGAATTCAAATGGTCAAAGGGTAGCAAGTTGGTAAGAGTTTACTGGACAAGAGATTAGTGGATGAGTAAACCCTTAGCTTTAGCTATTGATTTTAAAAAATTTACACCATCTATCATAAAAAGTGGTGAATTTTTAATTGAAAAGATTTATCAAGACTCAAAGGCCATTTTATTCCATGTAATTGAACAATTCTTTACTCCACCCGCATACCTACTTCCTTACCTTAATATTGAAAAAGAAAGATTAGAAAAAGAATTAGAAGTTTTAGCTGAACCCTTATATAAAAAAAAGATAAAAGTAGAAAAAACAGTTATATTAGGGGAATTTTGGAGTGCCCTTAAGCACTTCATTGAGCTAATTGATCCAGAACTAATTATTCTTGGATATGAGCCTCATCTCCTTAAAATACCCACTGCTGAAAAAATCTTAGAACGCTTAGAAACCAATTTTTTAGTGGTAAAAGAGAAACCTCTTAATGAACTAAAGAAAATTCTCTGTCCCTTTGATTTTTCAGAAAAGGGCATTTCAGCCTTAAAAAAAGCCTTCTTTTTAGCTAACCAAACCTCCTCAGAATTAATAATTCTTTATGTTATTAGTCCATTAGAATCTGTAGACAAAACCTGTAATATTCAGTTTGTCTTTCAAAGAGAAAAGGAGATACAAAATGAATGGGATATCCTGCAAGAAAATTTCTCGCTTCCTCATGTAAATTTTAGATTTGAAACTCCTTGT
>JBKBRL010000209.1:0-2187 GCA_046292115.1 Caldimicrobium sp. | reverse complement strand
AAATCAACTTCATCCCGTCTGGCTAAAATAAATTCTCCATTTTTCCTTGCAGGCACCATTTCATCTAAAATCTTGCCGTCCTTGTCAATATTGATAGTAGATTGAGCTATAACTAAATCCTTTTCCTCCGCTGCATTCATATATATCGCTTGAGAGGTCACTTTTCCATCCTTCACTAATCTATAAGGTGTCTCTAAAAATCCATAGGGATTAGTTTTGGCAAAAGTAGTAGGAGACACAATTAATCCAATATTTGGACCCTCTGGTGTTTCTATAGGGCAAATTCTTCCATAATGACTTGGATGGACATCTCTCACTTCGAAACCGGCTCTTTCTCTCGTTAACCCTCCTGGACCAAGGGCAGACAGTCTCCTGATATGGGTAAGCATAGAGAGGACATTGGTCTGATCCATAAATTGAGAAAGTTGTCCTTGAGCAAAAAATTCCTTAACCGCAGAGATAACAGGTTTACTATTAATTATCTCCCCAGGGGTTGTATTTGCCACTTCTTCTAATTGAAGTTTTTCTTTTACCATTCTCTCCATTCTCATCAAGCCAAGTAAAAACTGATTTTCTACAAGCTCCCCTACCGGTCTTATACGCCTATTAGAGAGACTATCTATATCGTCTCCTTCTTCTTCCTTTTCTTTCATCCTTATTAATTCTTTAAGAATAGCTATAACATCATCTAAGGTTAGAGTCCTAACTGTTATTGGAATATCTAATCCTAAACGAAGGTTCATCTTATATCTTCCAATCTCAGAAAGGTCAAAGGTTTGCTGTTCAAAAAAAAGGGAATTAAAGTAGGCCTCTGCTACTTCTAAAGTAGCAGGACTTGTGGGTCTCATTTTCTTATATATCTCAAGAAGAGCCTCCTCTCTGGTTTTTGATTTATCACTTTTAAGAGAATCTCTTAAGGCTAAAGAATAGCGCTGAAAATCTGTAAAAAGCACTAAAATTTCTTTAATTCCCTTTTCTCTTAATTTCTTTAAAGTTTCAGTGGTAATTTCTGTATTTAGAGGTAAGAGTACTTCTCCTGTATTAGGATCAACTATTTCCTTTGCGCTAATTTTTCCTAAAATTAGGGAATCTGAGCCAACTATCTTCGTTATACCAAGCTCTTTTAGTTTTCTTACAACTCCTGCACTAATTACTTTCCCCTTTTTTACTAACACTTCTCCTGTTTCAGGATGAATAAAGTCAGTCTCAGCTTTGCTTCCAGCTAACAAATCAAAATTTAACTCGCGCTCAACCCCCTCAGGCAATAAATTATATTTTTCTACAGGATAAAAAAGATTTAATATTGCTTCCTCTGATAAACCCATTGCCTTTAAAAAAACGGTTGCTGAAATGTTTTTTCTTTTATCAATTCTAACAAAAAACCTTCCTTTATAATCATATATAAAATCTATCCAAGATCCCTTTACAGGAATAACTCTTCCAATATAGGTCAAACGTCCTGCCTTGGCTTGCGTTTTATCTTTTTCAAAAATAACTCCAGGAGACCTCTGCAACTGACTCACTACTGCTCTTTCCGTACCATTAATAATAAACCTACCATCCTCTGTCATTAAAGGTATACTTCCAAAATAAAGCTCCTGCTCTTTAATGTCTCTTATGCTTTTAACTCCTGTATCGGGATCTACATCATAAGTTACAAGCCTTACTCTTAATTTCATGGGCGCTTCATAAGTTTGCCCTTTCTCTTTAACTTCATCAGGTTCATACTCTGGTGATAAAATTTTATAATCTATATACTCTAAAACCGAGTTTTCTGTATAATCCTTTATAGGAAACACGGATTTAAAAGCCCTATGGATACCTACATCATTTCTATGCTCTGAAGGAGTATTGGATTGCAAAAAATTTTCATAAGATTTTTTTGGGATCTCAAGAAGGTTAGGCAAATCCATTATCAATTTAACTTTCCCAAAACTTTTTCTTATTCTCAAAGCATCGCTATTCTTAGGCATTTCAGACTTCCCTCCTTCTGATGATCTAAATGACATAAAGGGACCCCATATTAAAATGGGGTCCCTTTTTAAAAATATTCTGACTTTTAAAAATTGTCAAGATTACTTAATTTCTACTTTTGCACCAACTTCTTCTAATTTTTTCTTGATTTCCTCAGCTTCTGCTTTAGATATACCTGTTTTAACTGGTTTAGGAGCTGACTCAACAAGATCT
>JBKBRL010000208.1:0-2203 GCA_046292115.1 Caldimicrobium sp. | reverse complement strand
CTTCAGCACCAAGTCTTCTTAAAACTCTTGATAACTCAACTGCAGTATAACTACACCCTAAAATGGCACATCTCTTATTTTTGCATAAAGAAATATCTATTTTGCCTTTGTTAAAGTTTATCAAAAATCCAAGCCCACTTTCTGCTAATTCTTCTCCACTAAAACCAAAATATTTCTCCTTTCTTGCACCAATTGCAAGAAAGACAGCGTGAAATCCTTCCTTCTTCAAATCTTTAAGGGTAAAGTCTCTACCCCAAGCTTTTCCACCATAAAAAGTAATCCCCTCTTTAAAGATGCTCTCAATTTCCTTTTTGAGTACTTCCCGTGGAAGCTTGAAAGTAGGAATTCCATATCTTAATAAACCACCAGGTTCCTCTTCCTTATCAAAAATTGCTACCTCATAACCTTTAAGCCTTAAAAAATAAGCACAACTTAAACCTGCTGGCCCAGCCCCAATTACAGCTACTTTTTTTCCATTTAAAGCAGGCAATTCTACTGGTAATTCTCCATGTTCATAGCAATAGTCAGCCACAAACCTTTTCAAATTATTTATGGCCACTGCCTGATCCACTAAGGTTCTTCTACATACAGGTTCACAAAATCTGGGACAAACCCTTCCTACAGAAGCAGGAAGGGGCAATTTTTCTTTGATCAAAGCTAATGCTGCCTTAAAATCTCCTTTGGCTATAAATCCAATGTATCCCTGGATATTTAAACCACCCGGACATGGTGTATGGCAAGGCGCTTTGCAGTCTCCATAATGATTTGCTATCAAATTTTCTAAAATCTTTTTTCTTATCTCCTTTACCATCTTTGACTGCGTATTAACAGAAATTTCCTTTTCAATTTTATACTCACAACTTCTAACAATTCCTTCTCCTTCTACTTCAACCACGCATATGCCACAGGGATGAGTAGGAGGACTAATTCCTGGTAAATAACATAAGGTGGGAATGTAAATACCAGCTTTACGTGCTGTTTCAAGCAGAGTTATACCCCTTTCTACTAAAGTCTCTTGACCATCAAGGATAATTTTTATCATCAAAGTTTGCCCTTACTACATGTTTAAATTTTCAATTTTTTAAAAAGTTAAAGTTCTAACCAAGATTCAGAAAAAATGGTTTGCCCTGTTAAAACCTTTACTGTTTTATAAATCTCAAGTTCTTTGGGGGAAAGACTTTTGGGATCCGGTTCATCTCCATCCATCATCTCATGAACTAAAGCTACCCAATCAGGATGTTTCCCCTTGGCAATCTCCACTAATTCTTTATCGTAAACATCAAGAATGGCGCTATATACATTGTATTTCATTAGCATCATAAGTAAAACTCGGTTTAAATAGGGCCTAAGATGTGTTGCCACCCCGTTAGAAACATTAGAAAGACCAACGATACTTTTTGCCCCTGGTGCAATATCTTGAAGCATGGAAAGAAAAATTAGAGATTCCTGTAATTGATCAGCTCCAAGTGTAATAGGTGTAATAATAGGGTCGACCCAAATTTTTTCATTAGGTATTCCGTACTCATTTAGCTTCATAATTAAATCTACCGCTAATGAGGCTCTTTCATTGGCATCTCTTGGAAGCCCTTCAAGCCCCCAAAGTAAGGCGACTACATCGCAACCTTTCTCTGCTGCAAAGGGGCCTAATTTTTCTAATCTCTCAGGTTGTATAGTGATTGAATTTATAAGTATTTTCTCCGGTCTTTTCGAAGCATTAATCCCTGCTATCATTGCATCTGGATTAGTTGTATCTAAGGACAAAGGTGTATCTACTACCTCTTCTACAACTCTTACTATCCAACTTGCTAATTCTGGGCCGTCCTTTTTTGCAGGACCAATATTTAAATCTAAATAATCTGCCCCCAAAGCAGTTTCCTCTTTTGCCATCTCTTGAATGGGAATAGGATTACGCTCTTTCATGGCCTGCCCAGTTCTTTTCCCCATAATATTTATACTTTCAGCTACACATAGTACTACTTGCGACATAGTCCCACCTCCTTTGAAGTTTTTAATTTTATGAAGCCTTCTTTAATTCTTGTAACTCAGCATATAAATTTTTAAGAGTAGCAGGCAATCCACTTGCCTCTCTTGGCCCCACGATTATCTCCCAACCTGGTAGTTCTTCTTCTAACTCTCCTTTAATTCCAGCTAAATATCCAGGAATTTCTAATTTCCTGTGCTTAATTTTATTCTCAATTCCACA
>JBKBRL010000207.1:0-2208 GCA_046292115.1 Caldimicrobium sp. | reverse complement strand
AATAAATTATCTTAAAGAAGCAGGGTTAGAGGTGGTCTATAAACCTGGTTTAACTCAGGAGGAGTTAAAAAAGGAGATCGTGGAGGCTTCTGCCTTAATAATTAGAAGTGGAACAAAGGTGACAAGAGAGATAATGGAGGCATCAAGAAAATTAAGGGTTATCGGGAGAGCTGGAACAGGGCTTGATAATGTAGACCTTCAAGCAGCAAATGAATTAGGAATTGTGGTAATGAATGTCCCAGGTGGGAACACTTTATCAGCAGCAGAGCATACTTTGGCTCTACTTTTTGCCTTAGCAAGAAGAATTCCCCAAGCTAATCAATCTGTAAAAAGTGGTCAATGGGATAGAAAAAAGTTTATGGGTGTAGAGTTAAATGGCAAGGTCCTTGGAATAATTGGTCTTGGAAGGATTGGAAGTATCGTTGCAGAGAAGGCTCTATGCTTACAAATGAGAGTTATAGCCTATGATCCCTATGTTACCCCTGATGCTGCAGCCAAGAAGGGAGTTGAGCTTGTTAGTTTAGAAGAAATTTACAAAAGGGCAGATTTTATCACCATTCATACACCCTTAACGAAGGAAACTTATCATTTAATCAATAGAGAAGCTTTTTCTAAAATGAAGGATGGTGTTTATATAATCAATTGTGCCAGAGGTGGAATTATTGATGAAGAAGCCTTATTAGAGGCAATGAATTCAGGAAAGGTAGCAGGTGCTGCCCTTGATGTTTTTGAAAAGGAACCAGTGCCTCCAGATCATCCACTCCTTAAGTCAGAGAAGGTTATTGCCACACCCCACTTAGGAGCTTCCACTATTGAAGCTCAAAAAATAGTAGCTCTTGAGATTGCTAAGCAAGTTGCCGATTATCTTTTACATGGAATTATCCGCAATGCCGTAAATGTGCCCTCCATAAGTGGAGAACTCCTTAAAATTCTACAACCCGTCTTGAATTTAGCAGAAAAACTAGGCCTTCTTACAGCACAAATTTGTGAAGGAGCCATAGAAGAAGTAGAAATTGTGTATAAAGGTGAATTGGCAAAGCTTGATACAAAACCAGTTACTCTCTCCTTAGTAAAAGGCCTTCTTGCCCCATTTTTAAAGGAAGATGTTAATTATGTAAATGCCCTAATAAGAGCTAAAGAAAGAAATATCAAAATCTTAGAGGTAAAAACTGAAGAAACTGAGGACTTCACCTCACTTATAAGCTTAACTGTGAAGCATACTCAAGGAAAAACTTTGGTTGAGGGAGCCCTTTTTGGGAAAAAGGAACCCCGAATCGTTAGAATCAATGGTTTCCGTTTAGATGCTTTACCTGAAGGACATATGCTTTATATTTTTAATGAAGACCGACCAGGAGTAATCGGTAAAATAGGCACCATTTTAGGAAAACATAATTTAAACATTTCTCGTATGTATGTGGGCCAAGATCCATTGAAAAAGAGAAATGTGATTCTTTTAAGTTTAGATACACCTCCTACAAGGGAGGCTTTAGAAGAGCTGATGCAGGAAGAGACCCTATACTTAGTGAAACCTTTAGAGGTTTAGAGAATATGCCTGTGAATTTAAGAGGTTTAACCTTAGAGGAACTGCAAAAATTAATGATAGATTTAGGAGAACCTCCATATAGAGGGAAACAAATATATCACTGGATTACTGCTAAAGCGGCAGTTAGCTTTGAAGAAATGACAGATTTACCCAAAGCTTTAAGAGAAAAGCTAAAAAATCATTTTCACCTTTCACTGCCAGAGGTCATACAAAGAGTTTCTGATGAAGAGGGAACCACTAAATTTGTCCTCAAATTAGTAGATGAAAAAACCATTGAAACGGTGCTTATTCCTGAAAGGGATCATTTTACCCTTTGTGTGTCTACTCAAGTGGGATGTGCAATGGGCTATAGCTTTTGTCTCACAGGGAAGACCGGGTTTATTAGAAATTTGGAAACCTCTGAAATTATCTCGCAAGTTGTAGTAGCAAAGAGATTCTTAAAAGATCAGGGAGAGGTGCTTCCTTTAAGAAATATTGTCTTTATGGGAATGGGGGAGCCTTTAGCTAATTATAAATATTTACTTAAGGCTTTACAAATCTTAGCGGACAAAGAGGGCTTTAACTTTTCTCGTAAGAGATTAACGGTCTCAACTGTGGGATTAGTGGAAAAAATGTATGCCTTAGCCAAGGATTTCCCCGTAGCTCTTGCCCTTTCTTTACATGCC
>JBKBRL010000206.1:0-2209 GCA_046292115.1 Caldimicrobium sp. | reverse complement strand
ACACGGAAAAGGATTGGTATGTAACGCCCTTAGAAAATGCCACAAGATTTGGTTGTATTCCGAACTCAATTTGGTGTGGTGCTGTTATTAATACACATGCGAATGCTTATATGGCAGATTTACAATTTAGTCTACCAATTTTATCAAATCACATTTTGACTTTTGGAGGGTCTTTTAGACAAGAAGAAGGTAATACAAAAGAGAAATTCTTGAGAGATTGGAGAGATGAGAAATCTACAGTGAGTTTAAAGTATGAATCAAAGGGGAAAAATAGAACTTATGGAATATTTATTCAGGATGAGATAATGCTTCTTGATAATCTTACAGCTTATATAGGTTTTAGGCAGGATTGGTGGAAGACTTATGATGGATACATGTATGAAGTGGGAATTGCTGGTTATCCAAAGAGTTATCCCTCAAGGTCTGCCTCCTCTTTTAGCCCAAAGTTTGCCTTAGTATATAAACCATTTAAGCATACTACCTTACATGCTTCCATTGGGAAATCCTTTAGAGCCCCTACAATTTTAGAACTTTATAGAGATTTTACGCCACCTGATAGAGTTCGGCGGATGGGTAATCCTGCTCTAAAGCCAGAAAAAGCCATTTCATGGGATTTAGGAATTGAACAAAAATTATGGAAAGGGAGTAAGATTTCTTTAACACTTTTTAATAATTATTTAAAAGAATTAATATATTACAGAACGATAGGTCCTCAAAGAAAGCAGCTTATAAATGTTGGAAAGGCAGAATCTCGAGGAGTGGAGTTCCAATTTGAACAAAAACTGGATAATTGGCTAAGATTTTTTACAAATCTTACTTACACACATTCAAAGATAAAAGAAAATAAAGCTGATCCGCGGACAGAGGGTTGTAGACTTACCTATATTCCTCTTTGGACGGTTAATTCAGGAGTTGAAATACAAAAATCTGGAATTTCAGTTGCCATTTTGAGTAGATATGTGACAAAGAGATATCTCAATGATGATAATTCTGACAAAATTAATAATGTGCATGGCTCTCTTGATCCTTATTTTGTCGTTGACGGAAGGCTTGCTTATCAATTAACAAAGTTTGCTAAGATTAGTTTATCGGTAGATAACATTTTTAATAAAAAATATTTCATATGGCATAAAGCAGCTGAAAGATCGTGGTTAGCAGAACTTTCATTAAAATTTTAGAGAGATATAAGATAAAATGAAAAAAATTTTAGCATTAACAACGATAAATGACATGACAGCTTTTAAAGAAGCTGTCAGTCAAATAAGAAAAGAATATGGTGATATTGTTATAATTAAAAAGGTTTATTTTGATGAATATGAAAATCCGGATATTTCTTTAAATAAACTTAAAGATGAAATAGATACTTCAGATATTATTCTTATTGATATTAGGGGAGATAACAGAATAAGGCGAGAACTTCCTCACCTACTTGAAGGAAAAGATAAAACAATAGTTGTTTTACTCGCAGGTGATCAAAGTGTCTGGAAGTTAACAAAAATGGGAAAATTGAGTGGTGAAATGCTTTTTAAAGGCGAAGAGAAAGAATTCAGCCTTCAAGCCTTTATGCGAGTAAAGAAAATTTCTGAACTAACTGAAAAACTTGGAAAAATTTTTCCTTTTGGAGTCTTAAGGGATATGCGAAACTGGATATTAGCACAACAATATTACAGTGAAGGAGACACGGAGAATATTAAAAATCTTATTCTACTGTTACTAAAGGAATATGCCGGAGTTAAGGGCATAAAGAAAATTTCGCCACCACAAACATTTGAGTATGGATTATACCTGCCAAAAGAAGGTTTTTTTTATGATATAGATGAGTATAAAAGAGCTCTTCAGTTTAATCCTAAGAAACCCACAGTGGTTGTTTTAATGTATGGTGGAATGCACTTCAATGAATGTAAAACAACGGCAGATTTAATTTTCGAATATTTGCATAATGATATAAATCTGATTTTTATTGCCTCTAAGGTTCAACATAACATTCAAGCACTTTTAAAGTATTTAAAAGATCTTAGAGTGGATTTATTTTTAAATTTAAAATATTTTAGAATTAATGGTGGTCCTTATGGAGGAGATCCTGAGTTAACTTATGAACTTTTTAAGGACTTGAATGTTCCAGTTTTAACTGGCCTTAGGGCATCTTTAACTGATTTAGAAAAATGGAGGTTTAGCAAGGAAGGTTTAAATCCATTAGAGGTGGTAATAA
>JBKBRL010000205.1:0-2215 GCA_046292115.1 Caldimicrobium sp. | reverse complement strand
AAGACGGAAGATTAAAGAAAAATTATATGATATTCTTAAAGAACTGTATGAAGGGTCAGAGGAAATAACCTTTGAGGTAGAAACGCCTAAACACAAAAACTATGGAGATTACTCTACGAATCTTGCTTTAGTATTAGGAGGAAAAATTAAAGATGATGCAAAAGGAATCGCACAAAAAATAGTACAAGGGCTTTCTTCAGATCCCTTTTTTACAAAAATAGAAATAGCAGGTCCTGGTTTTATCAATTTTTGGATTAACCAAGAAGTTTATTTAGAGAATTTGAGAAAAATTCTCATAGAAGAAGAAAATTATGGGAACCTTGATTTAGGAAGAGGTAAAAGAGTTATTATAGAGTTTGTTTCAGCAAATCCTACAGGTCCCCTTCATATAGGCCATGGTAGAGGGGCTGCTTATGGAGATGCATTAGCAAGACTTTTTAAAAAAGCAGGCTTTAATGTTTTAAAAGAATACTATATAAATGATCGTGGCACACAAATAGATATACTCGGTACCTCAGTTTACTTAAGAGCAAAGGAAATCTCAGGAATCGCGGTAAACTTCCCAGAGGATTATTATCAAGGAGCATATATTTATGACATAGCAAAGGAGGCTTTAAGATTGTATCCTGATCTTTTAGCGAGGGAGGAGAGCGAGGCCATAAGAATATGCAAAGAATTAGCTATAGAAATCATTTTAAAAGATATAAAAGAAGATCTTGAAAGGTTTAGGGTATATTTTGACAACTGGTATTCTGAAAAAAGCTTATATGAGAGAGGATTAGTAAAGGAATGTATAAATGTACTCAAGGGAAAAGACTTAATTTATGAAAAGGATGGAGCTTTTTGGTTCAAATCTTCAATATTTGGTGATGAAAAGGATAGAGTGATCCGCAAGGCAACGGGAGAATGGACTTATTTTGCAAGCGATATAAGCTATCATTATGAAAAATTTGTAAAAAGAGGGTTTCATATCGCAATTAATTTGTGGGGTGCCGATCACCATGGATATGTGGCAAGATTAAAAGGGGCTGTAGAAGCTCTGAACTTAGATCCTAAAAACTTAAAAATAATATTAATTCAAATGGTGAACTTAATAGATGAGGGTAAAATAAAAAGTATGTCAACAAGAAAAGCTGAATATGTAGAATTGAAAGAATTATTAAGGGAAGTAGGCGTTGATGCTGTGAGATTTATTTTTCTTTCAAGAAGCGCTGATTCTCCTTTAGATTTTGATGTAGAATTAGCTAAAAAGCAGACCTCGGAAAACCCGGTCTATTATGTGCAATATGCTCATGCAAGAATTTGTTCAATTTTTGAAAAGGCCCAATTGAAAGGATTAGATTTGCACCAAATTAATCAGGCAGATTTATCCTTATTAAAAGAAAAAGAAGAGGTAGAAATACTAAAAAAACTTTCAGAGTTTTCCGATGAAGTTGAAATGGCAGTTAATCAACTTGCACCTTATAAAATTACTTATTACCTGTTAGATCTTGCAGGATTATTTCACGAATATTATAATAAATTTCGGATAGTAGGGGAGGATAAATCTTTGAGTTTCGCAAGACTATCCCTTGCTAAGGGATGCCAAATCCTTTTAAAGGAAGGCTTAAATTTATTGGGGATAGATAGTCCAAATAAGATGTAGGGGGAGTATATGGATGAGAAAAAATTTAAGTTTGAATTAAGCCGTTTAGGTTTAGTTTTTGTAATACTTTTTGCACTTTGTCTATTAGTATGGACTTTTATATTTGGTGTTTGGATAGGGACAAAGATAGGTGGAAAACCTCAAAGCGAAGAAGTGGCTTTAGAAAGTAAAAAAGAATTAGCAGTGGCTCTTTCGTCTTTATCTCAAAACCAAACTGTAGAAACTAATGCCACTCATAGTAATGAAACAGCTAATGGTACCCCTTTGCCACTTAAAGAACAACACAGTGCACATAAAGAAGAAATATCAACTCAATCTTCTGAACTGAAGGAAACACAAGTAAGCACTAAGGAAGCACCAAAAAAAGAAGTGAAAACAGAAGTTAAAAAGGATGTATCTCAAAAAGAGCTGGTAAAACAAGAAGCCCCAAAGTATCAGAAAAAAGAAGTAGCTCAAATCGCATCTAAAGTGAAGGGGGAAGCTATTACTGGCACGATTACAGGTTCTGGTTTTTATGCTCTTCAAATTGGAGCATTTTCTCATAAAGAAAAAGCAGATGAGATGAAAGGT
>JBKBRL010000204.1:0-2218 GCA_046292115.1 Caldimicrobium sp. | reverse complement strand
AAAAAAGGTTAAAGGTATGACAAAGGAAGGATTAGAATGCCCTATTTGCGGGGCAAAAGCAGTAATTGAAGGCTCTTGAAGTAAAGCTAAGGTAAGGTGTCTTACCTGTGGTTTTGAAAGAAAAGCTAAAGAATGTACAGAGGAAATTGAAAAGTATAAAAAAAAACTTTGGGAAAACTTTATAAAATCGTGGAATAAGGAGGATTATGGATGATCGAGTTAATTAATTTAGTAAAAAAAGATAAAAAAGCAAAAATAGTACTTATAGTCTTAGATGGGGTAGGGGACCTTCCAGTCCTTGAGGGAAAAACTCCTTTAGAGTTAGCTCAAACCCCTGTTTTAGATAAATTGGCTAAAGCATCAGCCACAGGTTTACACATTCCTGTGGATTATGGAATTACACCAGGAAGTGGACCGGGACATCTTGGTATTTTTGGTTATAATCCTCAAAATTACGAAATAGGAAGAGGTATTTTAGAAGCTTTAGGTTTAGGTTTAGAGGTAAGAGAAACTGATGTGGCTGTTAGAGGCAACTTTGCTACCGTGAAATATGAAGAAGGAATTCCTATTGTGGTAGATAGAAGAGCTGGAAGAATTTCTACTGAAGAAAATAGGAGATTGATTGAATATTTAAGCAGTCAAATAAAAGAAATAGATGATGCAAAAGTGATTTTATGTTCTGGAAAAGAACATCGCTTTTCTTTAATCTTTAGGTTCCCCTATAAACTTAGTCCTGAAGCAGAGAAAATAAAAGACACTGATCCTCAAACAGTTGGTAAACCACCACTACTTCCTGTAGGAGAAAATAAAGAAGCAAAAAAAATTGGTGAAATTGCCAGTAAATTTATTCAACAAGCTGGTGAATTATTAAGAAAAGAACCAAAAGCAAATTATGTACTTTTACGAGGCTTTTCAGTTAAACCACAAATTCCAAGTTTTAATGAAAAATTTGGGTTATCCAGTTTATGCATAGCTGTTTACCCCATGTATAAGGGGCTTGCAAGATTAGTGGGGATGGATGTAGCCACTTTTGTAGGAGAAACTATAGAAGATGAAATCGAGGCTCTAAAAGCAAATTGGGAAGTCTATGATTTCTTTTTTATTCACATAAAGAAAACAGATTCCTATGGAGAAGATGGTAACCTTGAAGGCAAAATAAAGGTCATTGAAGAATTTGATAGAATTATACCAAAAATTTTAGCTTTACAACCCGATGTTTTAGCAATCACAGGGGATCATTCTACGCCATGCATAATGAAATCTCATTCTTGGCATCCTGTACCAGTTCTAATTCACTCACCCTATGTCTTAGGCGGAATTTCAGAGAGATATACTGAAAGAGAATGTCTGAAAGGCGAACTTGGCATATTTCCCAGTTATAAACTAATGGGGCTCCTTCTTGCCCACGCAAATAAATTAAATAAGTATGGTGCTTAATCACTGAGGAGGTCTTTTCTAACTGAAATAATACTCCTCCACTCAATAATATGTTTTATAACAATCCTTTTAAAATTTACTTCTGATAATATATATTATGTAAAATAGAAAACTAAGAAAATTTAAAAGAGCACCTTTAAACAATACCACTAGTAAAATTGAGCGCCAAAATTCGCTGATTAGAAGCTGATTAAAGAGTAATGAATTAATTTTTATCTGGACAAAGCCATTTTAAGGTAAAAACGCCTTATTTTAAGAAAAAGGAATTTACAGTTTTAGCTAAAATTTCGAGCTCCTTAGCCTTGTTTTCATACCAAGTTTTTTTTTATAAAATGAAGAGCAACCTCTGCAGACCTCTTTAAAGAAATTCTTTTGTAATAATCTCCATAGGGCCTTTCTCTCCATCCACCATAGCAAATTACCAAAAGGAGCTTTTCAAAGGATACCTTCTCAAGAAAAGCTGTAATAGGAGGACAATTAAATGTCCACTTTGGAAATACTAAAATTCCTCTGGGTGAAGTAGGCTCTTCAAAAGTAATTGGCACTTTAAGAGATGGTATAAATGAAGTAACTAACCACAAAATATAAGGCCATTTATAAGCTTTGATCTCCTTGGGGGAAACTTTAATCAGCGGTGATAATGCCTCTACAACATCTTTTGAAGTGCCTGTATAGGAAAAATAATATACATCAATAAGCATTAATTGATTTAGCTATGAAAAATTATAAAAGAGGGCTAAGCAAGCCCCCCAATACCCTTAAATTAAAGTGTTAAATACTT
>JBKBRL010000203.1:0-2224 GCA_046292115.1 Caldimicrobium sp. | reverse complement strand
GAGTTTTTAATTTTAAAGCGGTGGTGTAGCGATGATGTCCGTCTGCGATATAAAATTTTTTCCTTTCTAAAAAGTTTAATATTTTTTGGATTAAGGTTTGGTCGTGAATTTTGGCAAGTCTATGGGTTTCTTGGTTGTGCTTAACTTCAAAATAAAAATCTAACTTATCAGGTAGTGCTTCTAAGGTCTCCAAATTTGGGTCTTCGTATAAGGCAAAGATTTGACTAAATTGACATAAAGTAGTTAACATAAGATGAAAACGCTCCTCTGTCACCCTGGGATAGATTTTCTCATGAGGTAAGATTACACCTTCCTTGAAATCATAGAGCTTTGTAAGCAAAATAAAACCTCTTCTAAGGTAGGTTTCTCCTTCAAAGGGAAAGAATATTTCATAGTAATACAGCGTAGGGACCCTGTTTTTAATTAAGATTTTTTGAGACATAAAATTTTGCAATATATTTTTGGCTTTTTCTGGATGTTCTGGTAATTCCAGGTGAAAAATATTATAAGGGCTTTTTTTCTTAAAATGGGCTATTTCTTCTTCTGAGACTATATCATAGGGCGGAGCAAGGACATCCTCAAATTTTACTTTTTCAGGATTGTAAAGAAATCCATTAAAAGGAAGGCATTTAGGCATTTATTCTTCAGAGAAGGAATAGTGTTTTCTTACAGGTTCTTTTATGTCCCATACGCAGGAAAGACCTTTGGGAAAAGTGACTAAATCTCCAGCCTTTATCTCAACTTGACTACCATCGGGAAGCTCAACGATAACTCGTCCTTCTAAAAGATAGCATATTTCTGTTTCTCCGTAGTACCAATCAAATCTCGAAATTTCCTTTTCCCAGATAGGCCAATTATAAACACCTAAAGACTGTAATTTTTCTTCATCTGGTTTTTCTATTATAATTTTTGTCATTTTAACCCTCCATACTCCATTTGAAAATCAATCATAATTTACTTAAAAAAATTAATTTTGCAAGAAAGCCATATTCTCAAATGAATCATATGTTTTTTATAATTTCTTTGATATGTAATTTGAAAGATATGAGTTCCGAGTGAAAATAAGTTGTAAAAATTTAAAATTAAGATATCTTAAGGAAAAGTTTAAAATGAGGGGAGGTTTATGATAGTCGAAATTGAAGAGAGAAGTCCTGTTGAGAAAGTTTTAAAAATTGAGGTACCCGTAGAAAGGGTAAATAGTGTTTTAGGGGAAGTAGTGAATGAGTTAAAAAAACGAGCTAAGTTGAAAGGTTTTAGAGAAGGAAAAGCGCCAATTTTTTTAATTAAAAAACTTTTCAAAGAAGAAATCATGGAAAAAGGTATAGAGAGAATTATTGAGGAAACCTTGCCTGAGGTTTTAAAGGAACAAAAAATTGAACTTCTTTTACATCCGCGGGTAGAAGAAGTTAATAGTCTTAATGAAGGTGAACCATTTAGATATAGTGTTCTTGTAGAAATTAGACCTGACTTTGAGTTAAAAAGAGAAGACTATGTTGGCCTTGAGGTAGAGAGAGAAAAAGATGAAGTTTTAGAAGAAGAGATAGATAAAATGTTAGAGGAGGTCAGGTATTCTTTTTCGCCTCTTAAAAAAGTAAATGAACCAATAGAGGAAAGAAATGCAGTAGTTATTGCTTTTAAAGCTTTTGATGGTGAAACGCCTATTCCTGGCCATTTTGCCGAAGCCTTATTTATTGATGTGGGAACAGGTGAATTTAATGAGGTTGTGGAGAGAGCTCTAATCGGAAAAAGGCCTGGTGATAAATTGACCGTTGAAGTTGAATATCCAGAAGAAGCTTTAAATCCTTTGCTTGCAGGTAAAAAGGTGCGCTATGAGATTGAAGTAAAGGAAGTACATAAAAGAGAACTACAAGAGCTAAGTGATGAATTTGTAAAAAATCTTAATTTAGGGGTGGACACTTTAGAGAAATTAAGGGAATTAGTTAAAAATAGAATACTTCAAGATAAAATAAGAAAAAATGAAGCTCGCTATAGAGAAGAACTTTTGAAAAAGATTTTAGAGAAAGTTGATTTTGTTGTGCCTAAGCGCTATGTGGAAATAAAATATTATCAATTATTGGAGGAAGTTCGGGAGACTTTAGCCAGAGAGGGATTAAGTTTAGAAAAATTAAACTTGTCTCAAGAAAAACTAAGAGAACGATTGTATCCAAGGGCTGAAGAGATAGCTAAGGAAGAGATATTATTAGACAAAATAGCGCAACTTGAG
>JBKBRL010000018.1:0-8428 GCA_046292115.1 Caldimicrobium sp. | reverse complement strand
ATAGGGATATTACAATATCTGAAGTGCCAAGAGCAAAGGATAAAGAAGCTAAAAAGGATTCTCCTCCAGAGAGGGTATTTACCTCTCTTGCCCTTCCAGTATAGCTATCAAAAACTTCCAGTTTGAATTTCCTCGTAAAAATATCCTCTTCAACAAAGTGATATCTTCCAAAGGTAAAATCCTTTAAATATAAGTTAGCGCGCTTTAAAATTAGAGATAAAAATTTTGATAAAACAAAGGAATGAAAGGAGATGCCAGAATAGGCTCCGGATAACAGAAGGTTAATTTCATTTATATAAGAAAACTCTTCTTCTAATTTTTTCTTTTCTTCTTCTATTTCAAGATAACGGGACCGAAAATTTTCTATGGTTTCCAACTCTCCTTTAAGTATACCTAAATTAGAGAGAATGTCATCCCTTTTTTTCTCAAGCTCCCCTTTTTCTCTTTCTATTTTTTCAAGTTCTTCGATTAATTTTTCTCTTAACTTTTCTAAATTATAAAGCTCTTGCTCCTCTTTTCTAATCTCGTAAGCACAAAGAGAATTTGAAAGCTCTTCTAATGAATTGCACAAGCGATGGTGTTCCTGTTCAAAGTGTTTAATTTCCTTTTCATACTCTTCTATCAGGGATAGCTCTTTAAAGAATTTTTTGATTTCCTTAAGATGACCAAAAATTCCCTCATTAACTAAAGATTTTACTTCTTTCATACTTTCTTTATATTCATAAACAGTAGAGATTAGCTCCTTTTCCAGGTGTTTAAGTCGTCCCTTGAGAAAAGAAAGTTGTTCTCTTAAATCGTTTAATTCTTTTTCCCCTTCTTTCTTTTCCTTTTCATAATTTTTAAGTTTTTCCTCTAAGGTATAGATTTCTTTTTCTAATTCTTGTGGTGAGATCTCTTCGGAAGCTAAAAGGTCCTTTAAAGTAGAAATTTCCCCCTTTATTCTTGCTAACTTTTCCTTAATGGTGTTAAATTCAGTTTCATTCAATTTTTTATCTTTTAAAATTTTTTTTTCCTCTTCCTCTAAGGATCTTAGCTCTTCAATAGCTTTAGATAGTGGTAGCTTTAGTTCTACATTTTTTTCAAAATTTACCATTTCTTCTTTAAGAAGCTTGTAGTTTCCCCAGATTTCTTCTTGATTTGGAGGTATTAAATTTTTCAAAGTGTTCATCTCTCCTTCTAAAAGAGAGAGTTCTCTTTTTTTCTTATCCAAGGCTTTTTCTATGGTATTAAGGTTATTTTTTAGGCTTTCAAGGTTTTTAGAAAAAAGTTTTAAAGAAGCTTTTTTGGGATGTTTTTTTGAGCCGCAGACAGGACAAGGCTGTCCTTCTTTTAAATTTTCAGCAAGCTTAAAAGCCATCCATTCAAGTTCACACTCTGTATACTCTTTTTGTATACGCTCCCTTTCTCTTTCAAGATTAGCAAGTTCCTTTTGCAACCTTTCTACTTCACTTTTTTTGGCCTCAAAATTTTTAATAATCTTTATTAGGTTTTCAAGCTCACTAATTTTTTTTTGGATTTCTTCTTTTTGTTTTAAGTCTTCTATCAATTTTATAAGCCTTGCTTTTTTCTCTGAGAGATCCTGCTCTAATTTTTCTAAGGAAAGGATTTTCTCCTCTCTTTGGCTACCCATCTTTTCTAATTCTTTAAGCTTTGCTATTAGTGAAAACTTCTTTGTAAGAAGTGTAAGAAAGTTTCTTTTTTTATGGAGATTTTCTTGTAATTCTTCATAGGAGCTCTCTTTTTCTTTAAGTTTAAGAAATTCTGCTTCTTTTGCTTTAAAGAGTGAATCCAAATGGCTAAGTTTTTGACTAAGGTTTTTCTTTTGCTCCGTAAGCTCTTTTAATTTTTTCCATAGTTTCATCATATTTTCATAATGAAAGCTTTTAGCACGGAGCTTTTTTAATTTTTCCAGTTTTCCCTTAAGAAGTTCAATTTTTGGTAGTGCTTCCTTTTCAAGTTGAAGAAGTTTTAGCTTAGAGGTGATAATTTTTTCTAAGGTTTCTTTAAAGGTTTCCTTCTTTTTTAGTTCTTCCATGAGGGTTTTTATTTTGAAAGTTATTTCTCTGTATTCATCCTTTAAGAAGTTAATATTTTTTGTGAGCTCTACTTTTTTGTTGTTTAGGTCTTCAAGGTTTTTCACCTTGGCCTGATTTTGGATAATGCTTAATTCTGTTTCACACTTTTCCACGCGACTTTTAATCTCTTTTGAGCGCTCTTTGAAGAAGCCTTCCAAGGTTGATAAGATTTCCATTTCAAAGAGTTTTTCAAAAAGTATTTTTCTTTCTTTAGGTTCTGAAAGTAACAATTCTCTATATTCTCCCTGGGGGAGCATAAAAATTTTTTTGAAATATTTTCCCTCTAAGCCAAAAATTTCCCTCATTTTTTCTGCAATATCTTCTTTTTTTTGTGAATAGAGTCTTTCATTGATCCAAAGGGCTGAAAAATGGGTTTGTCTTGTTCCATAAGGAGGTTTTCTAATAAGTTGAAAAATTTGTCCTTTAAAAAGAAATTTGTAAGTTACTTCAGGTTCAATGTGGGAATACTTAGAGTTTAGTAGAAAATGAGAAATAAGGTCCTTAGGAGTTCTATCTGGGAAAGTTGCTTCTCCAAAGAGAGCATAAAAAATTGCGTCAAAAAGGGTAGTTTTTCCTGCTCCAATTTCTCCAGTTATTAGAAAAAACCTTTCTTCACAAATAAGTTGAAAGATTTCTTCCGGGATTTCTGCTCTGATATATGGACCAAAGCCTTTAACGGAGAGATAAAGAGGTTTCATTAAAAATAAGAACTTATTTTATTTTTCCTTTATACTTGCTTCTAAGTTCTCTTTCTAAATCTCTTCTTTTAATTTCTTCTCTTCTATCATGCACTCTCTTTCCTTTTGCTAAGGCAAGTTCTACTTTAGCAAATCCCCGTTCGTTAAAATAAACTTTTAGAGGAATAAGAGTGTATCCCTTTTCTTGGACCTTTCCAGAGAGCCTTTTAATTTCTCTTTTATGTAAAAGGAGTTTTCTTGTCCTTGTAGGGTCAAGATTTTTTGCTTCTAAACTATGGGGATATGGGCTAATATGAAAATTATAAAGAAAGACTTCACCATTTACTATCCGGGCAAAGCTATCGGAAAGATTTGCCCTTCCTTCTCTAAGAGATTTTACCTCACACCCCAATAGTTGAATTCCTGCTTCATAGGTTTCCTCTATATCGTAGAGATAATTTGCTTTTTTATTGGTACACACAATTTTTTTTGGCATCTCACTTATACTCCAAGAAATCTTTTGAAAAGGCCTGGAATTTTTCCTCTGTTTTTAAATTGTTTAATAAGGGTCTTCATCTCTTCAAAGCTTTTTAAGAGTTTGTTTACATCTTGAATAGTTGTTCCAGAGCCTTTAGCAATTCGGCGTTTTCTACTAGCATTGATAATGTGTGGATTCCTTCTCTCTTGAGGGGTCATAGACTTAATGATGGCTTCCATTTTAATAATTTCTTTGTCATTAATAGGTATTTGATCAATTTTTTGGCCTAATCCTGGTAAAAATTTCAATATTTCTTTGACAGAACCCAGTTTTCGCATTTGTTGAAGCTGTTCTAAGAGATCTTCCAGATCAAATTGAAGTTTCTTAATTTTCTTTTCAAGTTCTTTAGCTTTCTTTAAATCTAAAGTTTCTTGAGCCCTCTCAATTAGAGTTAACACATCTCCCATACCCAGAATGCGTGAGGCCAGTCTATCAGGATGGAAGACTTCTAAAGCTTCAATTTTTTCACCGGTTCCTAAAAATTTTATGGGGCATCCTGTTACTTCCTTTAACGAAAGAGCAGCTCCACCTCTTGCATCTCCTTCTACTTTGGTAAGGATAATTCCTGTTATGCCGACCCTTTCTTGAAAAGCTTTAGCCACATTGACTGCATCTTGACCCATCATAGCATCAGCAACTAATAATACTTCATTAGGCTGAAGAAAGTCTTTAAGCGCCTTTAATTCTTCCATAAGATAATCATCAATGTGAAGCCTTCCTGCAGTATCAACGATAATTACATCACGTTTAAGCTCTTTCGCTGTAGTTAGTGCCTTTTCTACGATGTGAAGAGGTTTTTCTTCAGGAGTTGCTTCAACGAAGGGAACTTGAATTTTCTGAGAAAGTACCTTCAATTGTTCTATAGCAGCAGGTCTATAAATATCAGCTGAAACCAAAAGTGGATGATGGCCCTTTTTAGTTAAAAAATAAGCCAGTTTGGCTGCAGTGGTTGTTTTACCAGATCCCTGAAGGCCTGCTAAAAGAATTATTGCAGGTTTGGGATGTAAATTTAATCCTTGAGCTTTGCTTCCAAGGGTCTCAACTAACTCTTCATAAACAATTTTTACTAATTGCTGAAAAGGTGTTAAGCTTTCAAGTACCTCTGCAGTAGAGGCTCTCGCCTCAACCCGGGATAAAAAATTTTTAACTACTTTGTAATTAACATCTGCCTCTAATAGAGCAAGTTTTATCTCCCTTAACCCCCGTTTTATATCCTCAGGGCTAAGCTTTCCTTTATCCTTTATACCAGAAAATACCCTTTCTATGCGTTCTGTTAAACTTTCAAACATTTTCTCCCCTTATAAATTGAGATAATTACTAATTAAAATTAGCACAAACTACTTTATAATTCAAGGTGCCATAAGAGAAGAATGCTCTTAATTAAAGGCCCCACTAAAATAACAAAATAATCTCTTCTAACTTTTTAGGTAAAGCCTTTAGATCTTTAGCAAACTTTGGAAAAAGGATTTATAAAAAATCGGGAATATTGATAAAAATGGAAAATCTTGGTAAACTATATTTAGAAAAAATTTTTTATATCTTTAAAGGGAAAGGCCTATGGAATTAGGAATCTTTGAAGACTATGCAGTAAGGATGGTCTTATATCTTTCCAGAAATCTTGGTAGAATTGTTTCTCGTTCTGAAATAAGTGAAGCTATGCAAATTCCTCTTACCGTCTTAGCAAAAATTGGTCAAGATTTAGAACGAGCAGGGGTACTTGAGATTTTTAGGGGTAAAAAGGGTGGTTATAGGTTAAAGAAAGATCCACAAAAGATAACCCTTTTAGAAGTTGTTGAGAGTATGAGAGGGAAAATTACGCTTAATAAATGTGTAGATAATCCTAATTTTTGTGCAAGAGAAAGAGTTTGCTCAGTCCATTTCATCTGGCAAGAGCTAAATGAAAAATTTAGGGAAATGCTTAAAATAGACTTTAAAAGATTGATCGAGTTGGAAGATAAACTTCTTTCTACTAAAAAGTAATAATGAAAAATATATTTCTTATAAGACATGGGCCTGTTGCTAAGGAATATAAAGAGGTATTTTATGGGCAGTTGGATGTACCATTATCTCCTGAGGGAGAAGAATTATCGCAAAGATTTGTAAAAGAATTTTCAAGTCTTGAAATTAATGCCATTTTTTCAAGCCCAGCTCAAAGAGCCCTATATCCTGCACAATTATTGGCCAAGGAAAAGAAACTTCCTCTTATAGTGAAAGAGGAATTAAAGGAAATAAATTATGGTGCTTGGACTGGAAGGCTTAGAGTAGAAGTTATGAGAGAACCTCTTTATTGGGAGAGGTTAAAGAAAGACTATTTAGCTCCACCTGGTGGAGAATCTATAAGAGCTTTAAGGGAGAGGGCTAAAACTTTTTTAGAGGCCCTAAAGCAAGAACCATCTGGTAATTTTGCAATTTTTTCTCATGGTGGTTTTATTCGAGCTTTCCTCTGTGAAATATTAAATTTAAATAGCAATTTTTTCTTTGCCTTTGATATTTACCATTTAAAAATTCAATTTATTACTCTTTTTGAGGATAATTTTTTTGTTGTAAAAGGACTAAATTGTCAAGCCTCACAAGTAAAGTCTTTACTCGATACTTCTTATTGGTAATCCTATTAAATTTTTTCCAGAAAAACTTAACTTAAAAATAATTTTCCTAATTTATACAGTAAAATCAAATATTTACTCCAAAAATTTTGCTCTTTCTTTCTATATAAGTCAATTACCTGAGGGATAGCTTTTATAAATACTGCTCAAAATACGAAAACTTCTGCAACTTATATTACATAATAGGCCTCTGCATAAATTTTTGCAATTTAAATCGCTGCTTGTGCTGCAAATTTGCCTGCTTCTAAACCATCAGTTGCTTTATAAGAATTTTATCAAATTTTGTTGAGTGAAATGTTTTTATTGCCATTTTTATACCTCTTTCTTTGTCTTTGCTTTTTTAGTAGAAAGTCCTAAACCTTCAAAGAGATAGAGAACACCGAACCCATACCAAATTGTGTATAAAACATAGAATAATAAAAGTCCCGTTGCCAGGGCTGCTTTTTCAGTTATTTTGACTGCTTGAATTCCATAGAAATTGTAAGCTAGCTCAATGGCTTTTGTTATAACATTTTTTATGAAATTAGCTTCCTCAGGTTTTTTCTCTAATATTAATTTCTTGTTTATGAGACTTAAAGCCGTATGCCATTGTCTAAACATTTGTTTCATTTCACTGTCATCGGTAACTCCATATTTTTTCTTTATGTAATCTCCATTGTTGTGATACATTTGGTCTGCATCGTCCAGAGCTGCTGTCATTATTACTGCGAAATCACCTTTAATATGTACTTTAGAACCATCAATTTCTACTAATGCACCGTTAAGGGTAAATACCTTTGCAATCCTTTCAGCTCTTTTTTCTGCTTCTCCAGGTTTATCATGTTCTCTTTTGGTATCTATTACCACATCAAGTACTTTGCCTTTAAATTTTTCTACCTCTATCTTTAGTTTGGGAATCTGATATGAAGATCCTTTGGCTAATTTGTTGAAAAGGTCATTACTATATTGCAAGCCATTTAAACCACCTGGATAAATTGGTAAAAATATAAGAATAAGTACTCCAAAAAAACTTAAAAGTAAAACTAAGCCCAAAGTAAGATGCTTTTTGTCTGTAGCCATTTTATCCCTCCTCTCTAAGTGTATTTAAATTTTTAAAGAAACTTATTAACACCCAAAAACAAAAAGCTCCAATTGCTACCCAGAATACTATATTACCAATTAACATAATAACATCACAAACAGGTTTAGATATTGACCATATTTCAAGGCTTCTTAATTTATCAGGAATAACGCTTGCTCTGTTAGCAAAGCCCGCTAAAATTGTTAAAACCCAAAACCCTCTGATAACTATTCCCGGAACTACCTTTGTTGTAAGAGCTCCAATCTGAACACCTACAAGAGACCCAAGAAGAAGGCCCATAGCCAAAGTATAAAAGACATATCCGTAAATGGCATATTGAGTTATGGAGGAATATCCAGCAGTAAAAATTATTTGAAAGATATCAGTACCAACTGTAGTTGGAGTTGAAACTCCAAGTACATACACAAATAAGGGAAAAGTGACAAATCCACCACCTACTCCCATAACAGCAGCAAGAATACCAACTATAA
This sequence comes from Caldimicrobium sp., assembly GCA_046292115.1. Taxonomy (GTDB): domain Bacteria; phylum Desulfobacterota; class Thermodesulfobacteria; order Thermodesulfobacteriales; family Thermodesulfobacteriaceae; genus Caldimicrobium. Next base: position 984 of record JBKBRL010000018.1, on the reverse strand, counting down.
ATCCACATATGGCAACGAATAACCAAGATATTCTTCTTCCTCCAAAATCTTCATCGAAGTTTATCATAGGTGGTATATGAATTTTTTGAAGCTTCAAGGCAAGCTGTGTAGTTGTGAGAGGTGCGCCATGGACATCACCATGAACATCTTCTCCTACCTGGGAACTCTTTTTTCGAGCTCTGGTAAGTTTTATATAGTCTCTTAATCCATAAATACCAAGAAATCCAAGTATTACAGCGTAAACTATGCTAATAAAGGCCTCACTTGCTACTGGATCCCAGTTATAAATTGCTCTTTGAATATAACCTCCTGTTGTGGCCCCCAAAGTAGAACCCACGATAAAGGCAATTGCTAACCCAACACAAACATTGCCCAGTTTTTTATGAACTACCGTTCCCATTATTGCTTTAGCAAAAATGTGAAATTGGTCTGTACCTACTGCTAAAATTCCCTTTACTCCTGCGGCCATTAGTGCTGGAGTTATAATAAAACCCCCTCCAGCACCTATACATCCTGTAATTAGTCCTGCTGCAAATCCAATTAATATTGACATTATAAATATATTTGTTGAATGATATGTTGGGACATAGGCATATTTGCCCCCAAGATAATCAGCAGCTCCTAAGATAGATACAATTAATACTGGAGAAACAAGGGCAATTAAGATCAACAACCTCTTTTTATTCTTCAAAATGGTGTCTGACATTTGCTTTTCCCAACGGGCTTGGTAAATTGCGCCGGCCAACATTAGTTCATAAAGTTTTCTAAACATACTCATTTCTCAGCCTCCTTTTGTTATTTAGAATTGTTACACTATTACATCATTTTAAAATTTTTGCAAGAACTTTTCTTAAAAAAATTTTTCTAATTTATACAATAAAATCACCTACTTCTGATTGAAGTTTCACAAACTTTTTAAATTAGGTCTTCATGAAGTACCTTACTACTACTTCAATAATCGTCGTTCCTTCAATAATTGGAATA